>NZ_JASHIV010000012.1:0-128777 GCF_030733525.1 Bacillus sp. MMSF_3328
ACGCTCCAGGATAGAAGGCGTTCTTTGCCTTCAATCCTGGAGTGGCTTATGACTCGAGGGGCTAGCGCCCGGAGCTGGACAAATCGAAAAGCGGAGGGCGCTTGCTCAGCCCCGACAAGCATAAAACGCTCCAGGATAGAAGGCGTTCTTTGCCTTCAATCCTGGAGTGGCTTATGACTCGAGGGGCTAGCGCCCGGAGCTGCAGAAAAGCGGAAAAACCTCGCTCAATAAAGGCACGGACCAAAGCACCAAGTCCTGCGCAAACAAAAAAGACATCCGCAGATGTCTTTTTTGTTTCCCATCATAATGCATGTTTATCGATCAATAAAACGAGCTCAGCAATCTCCGGCTTGCTCACCTGGGCATCTGCCCCTACCATTTGCCCCTTATGGCGCAGATCATCCGTAATCAGCGAAGAGAATATAATCACAGGCAGCTCCCCGAAGGACTGGCTTGATTTGATCCGCTTTGTTAAATGATGGCCGTCCATCTGCGGCATCTCTATATCCGTTATGACCAGCTGGACTTCTTCTTTGAGATTCTTCCCATCAATTTCCAGATTCTGGAGATATTCGAGTACATCCCGCCCATTTTCGAAGAATTCCACGTATTGAAAGCCTGCTTCCGCCAGGGTATCGTGCAGAAGCTTCCGGAGAAGGGGAGAATCTTCTGCAACAATAAGCCTCTTGGTGCTGCGCTCCCTATCACCAAGCTTTTGCACCATTTGGACATTGATTCCTGATTCAGGGTTGATATCGACGACTATTTTTTCAAAGTCGAGCAATAATACCATGCCGCCATTTATCTTAACGACCCCGATGATCTGGCTTTCAGCTCCCTGGTACAGTTCTGACGGCTTCTCAATTTTATCCCATGATATCCGATGGATCTGGGTAACATTCTGGACATGGAATACAACCTTCTGCTGGTTGAATTCTGCCACGATATATTTATCGGTTTCCGGACTCCCGCCCGCGGCAAGCCCGAGAGCTTCCGCTACATTGATGACTGGAAGCACCTCTCCGCGCAGCTCAATGATTCCCTCTACATTTTTGTGTGAACGCGGAATTTGCACAACAGGAAGAGGATTGATGATTTCCTTCACCTTGATGACATTGATTCCGAATTTATTGCCTCCAACTGTAAACTCGACGATTTCAAGTTCATTTGTGCCGCTTTCCAGCAAAATACCATTATTAGATTCCATTTTAATCTCCTGCCCTCTTCAAAAAAACTGGTCTCATTCTTTATATCGGCAAGAAAACGTCTCAGTTTAGCATTCCGGATATCAACCCTGCTTTACCTCATCTGGCTGCTGGATCTTTGAATGGACAATAAGGCCGATGATAGTAAGAATCATGAGTGATCCAAGAGCCATACGGCTGGCAGTATCTCCCCAGTCCGCGAAAATGAGTGTGATGCTGCCGTATAGGAAAGGGCCGATGATGGAGGAAACCTTCCCGGAAAAAGCAAACAGCCCAAAGAACTGGCCTCTTTTGTCCTCGGGTGTCAGCTCAACAATATAGGTCCTCGTTGTCACCCACATGGCTCCCAGGGAAATGCCAAACATGCTGCCGGCTGCCCAGAACATCGCTTCGTTGACAGCAAAAGTGGCTATGATAAGGGCTGCCAGAAGCAATATGCCGACATATTTGACAGCCTTGTTCGCTCCCTTTGCTTTCGTGATATACCCGAAAACAAATGAACCGATGATGCTTGATAAGGTGGACACCAGATATAGCAGGATGAATTGGCCGGTGGAAAAGCCAATGATTGCCTTTGCATAGATAGCCATCATGGCAATGGTTGTAGCTATCGCATCATTCAAAAAGAAATAAGCAATCATGAAGGTAAAGACCGGTTTATACAGCTTCATCTCTTTAAAAGTCTGATAGATTTCCCTGTATCCCGACAAAAAAGATTCTTTCTTTAATTTAGCCGCAGGCTTCGGATTATCTTTTACAAAAAAGAATAGCGGCAGGGAAAATACAAGGAATAAAATCCCGGTAGGAATGAAGGCTTCATGAAAATTGTCATCTCCTATAAAAGGATAGACAGTGAGCCCTACTAAAGTACCGATATAGCCGACAGCAACACCAAAGCCGGAAATGAGAGGGATATTCTCCTTGGTCCCTATATCCGTAATCATAGAATCATAGAAAACCAGGCTGGAATGGAAGAAGAACTTGGCTATCACAAAGGAAACCACTACAAGCGCCAGGGACATTGGCAGCCCGAATAGGGTACTGTCCATGCTGCTTCCTGCAAAAACTCCCATCAGGATGATGGCCGCCACGGAAATGAGCGTAAATATGACAATGTATTTCTTCTTTCTTCCGGTCCTATCGATCATGACACCGAACAGCGGTGAAAATAAAACTAAAAAGAAACTTGCTACTGCGTTTGAATAAGAGATAAAAGTGCTGGCAATCTGATCGAGCACTTCGCTCGTTCCGACCACTTCATCCAGATAAAACGGAAAGAAAATAGTATTGATATTGGATGAAAATATCGTATTGGCAAAATCGTATAAAGCCCAGGATATAACAGGAAGTGTGAAATACAGCTTCCATGGGCTTATGCCGCTTCCTGCCTTAGCTGTCTGCTTCTTTTCCAGTGCAGGCATCCTTACAACCCCTTTTTTCTTTTTTCATTTCTCTTTTTCTTTTCCCAGTTTCATTGTATACCTGCTTGACTTGCCGGTAAACAGGCTGCAGAGCCTCTTTCTCTTTTATCCCCCTCTCTCCACCCATCATATATTCAATCTCTTAGTACAAAATACCTTTCTTTTTACAATTAATTTACAAGGAAACACAGCTCATATTAATTTAAGTTTTTCAATAATTATTCAGGACGAATATGGTATAATGACAGGAATTAATTTAAAGGTGGGGAACGATGAGGAGGAAGGAACAAAAAGAACAGACAAAACAGCTTTTATTTGACAGTGCGATCGAATTATTCAAAAAGCAGGGATTTCAAAATACGACCGTTCAGCAAATCAGCAATCATGCAGGGGTTGCCAAAGGGACATTCTTTAATTATTTCACATCCAAAGAAGCGGCGCTGCACGCAATTGGATCACATCAAATAGCTGTGCTGAAGGATTTTAAATCGGAATACGAATCCTGTACAAGCATCGAGGCGGCGTTTATGGCGCTCTTCAGCAAAATGGCAGCCGTCAATGAAGAATACGGCCCGAATCTGCTGCTATCTATTTTTCATATAATGACGGTTCAGAAAGACTTTCAGCATTCTGAGCTCAAAATGACCGGATTTTTCAAGGAGTTCCTGGCCAGCATGATTAAGGAAGGCCAGGAATCCAACGAGTTTTCCAGCTCCATAGATGCGGAGCCCTTTGCGCAGATGATTGTCAACTCTTTCTTCGGAACCCTTTTTCATTGGGTCCATCATTATGAGCAGGAATCACTGGAAGAACTGATGGCCGGCATGGCTGGGCTTTATCTTTTCAGATTGAAGAGCTCACACCATTAGCGAAGGGGCTGATCTCCTTTGGCTATTGGGAGGCTCAGCTGCTTCGGGCATTCAAGAACTGCTCCACCTGCTCTTTATGGTGCAGATCATGTTCAGCAAAATCAATGAAATATTCTCTTGCCGAAAGTTTATTGCCGCCAATGAAGAATTCCTTATCCAGGTCGCTTTCTTCCAGGCCTGCAAGTATTTGAATGATTCTGGCCCTCGTTTCGGCAAACCGGCGGAGAATCTCCTCTTTGGCGGTCCCGCTCAGGGCGTAAGCCTCTGCTTCATCATTGATCTTTTGAAAATCAGGAAAGCCGGGAAGCTTAGCCCCTTCTGCAAAGTACGGAAACCTTTCAGTTAAGGAATATTGATCCCAGAACAGCATATGGCTGACAATAGCAGCCGGCGGCCATTTACCCTCGGCTGTCGGTGCAAGCCATGCCTCATCACCCGCTTCTTCCAGAGAAAGAACCCATTCTGAAATACTTTCATTATGTTCTATCAAATCTTGTTTCTTCACCTGAGATGCACCTCCTCTTACTAGTTAATACATTCATCAGCTTACTCATAAAATCCTTTTTCCCTAAAAAAAAAGGCAGCCGCAATTGCTTGCGCCACCTTTTCCCCAGCATTATCATTCTCAATTTCTTACAACAACAGTGCCGGCAATCATATCATGCAGAGCCTGCTTTCTTTCCGTAAAAGCTGCCAAAATATAGCCAATCAGCAAAATTTGCGATAAAAAGGCTTGTGCCATATATCTGCCAAGCGCTCTCCAGAAAGTAATTCTGTTCCCTTGAAGGTCTGTTACTTTCAGGCCGACAAGCTTCTTCCCTAAAGTCGCCTGCCATTTAGATGCGTGCATTCCTGCAAAATATGCTACCGCGATTACAGTGCCGATCAGTAATGTCAGCAGCAGCGCCCCGAAGTAGCGGCTGATAAAGTCTATAGTCTCTGCCTCTGTCATCTCTCCGGATTCCATATAGGCCGGGTCAGTGAATGAGGACATGACTGAATCTGAGGTGCCGAGAAAGACGACAAAGATGATCGTTGTTATAATGCCGATTGGAATTCCCACTATGATGCCGTCAATCAGGTAGGCCCCGAATCTGAGCCAAAAACCCCCATACTCCTTTGGTTCTGAATAATTCTGTTTTTCAAATGCTGCCTCCACCAAAATACCTCCCTTACCATTATCAATTTCATGTTAAAGGTTTCCCTGCCGATATTCAATAGCTGTTTTTTCCTTAAATAAGCCATAATTGGAATATCGAACCACAACCTTTTACCCCGAAGCTAAATATCTGAAACAGCCTGCATGGTTACAATTCATTAAATCTGATAAAATATTGCTATTGAATACCACAGCTGGGCATCATCTTCTCTCCAGCACTTTCTGTAGGAGGTACATATTTTGGAACATTTGATCAATAAAAACGTGCAGCAAATTGAAATATCAGGCATCAGGAGATTCTTTAATATGGTTGCAGGGACGAAGGACATGATTTCCCTCACCATTGGACAGCCTGATTTCCCTACCCCTCTTCATGTCAGGGATGCTGCAATAAAAGCGATTGACAGCGGCTTTACATCCTACACCCATAATGCCGGTGATATTAGGCTGAGAGAAGCGGCTGCCTCTTTTGTCCGGCAAAAATACAAGATGGATTATAATGCTGAAAATGAAGTGATTGTGACAACTGGCGCCAGCGAAGCGATCGACATTGCGTTCCGAACCATTCTTGAGGAAGGAGCCGAAGTGATCCTCCCCGGGCCGGTCTATCCTGGGTACGAGCCGATTATAAGACTGTGCGGTGCCGTGCCGGTACACGCCGATATAAGGGACAGCCGGTTCCGGTTTACTGCAGAAGTTATCCGCAGGCATCTCAGCCCGAAGACCCGCTGCATTGTTTTGCCTTACCCCTCCAATCCGACCGGCGTCAGCCTCACCGATGAAGAATTGGCAGAAATAGCGGACCTTGTAAAAGGCAGGGACATTTTTATACTGGCCGACGAAATATACAGCGAGCTGAACTATGGCAGGCCTCATACATCGATTTCCTCCCTGCTTCGGGAGCAGACGATCGTCATTAACGGACTCTCTAAATCCCACTCCATGACAGGCTGGAGAATCGGCCTGCTGTTTGCGCCGGAAGCCATAGCAAAGCATATCCTCAAGGTCCACCAGTATAATGTTACCTGTGCTTCTTCCATCTCCCAGATGGCCGCCCTGGAGGCTCTGACAGAGGGAATCGATGATGCTGTTCCGATGAGGGAAGAGTATCTGTCAAGAAGGGATTATGTGTACGGCCGCCTGGTAAACATGGGGCTGGACGTTGTCAAACCGGACGGCGCCTTCTACATTTTCGTCAAAATTCCGGAGAAGAATATTACTTCTTTTGATTTTTGCCTGAAGCTTGTAAACGAGGCAGGAGTCGCTTTCGTTCCCGGAAGTTCTTTTTCGGAGTTAGGAGAAGGTTATTTCCGCCTTTCCTTTGCCTATTCGAAGGATACGCTTAAAGAAGGGCTGGATAGGCTTGAAGCCTATCTTGGCAGGCTGGACAGGTAGAATTGGAGAAACCCGCAGTCCTTAGACTGCGGGTTCCTTGCTGCACCATCCTGGCCTTAAGTTTCTTTATTTGTTCCAATGCTTGTACAGGGCCTGTGTTCCGCTGTCTTCTTCCCCTTTTTCAGCAAGCTCCCTGTAGAGCGATTCCGAGAGAGCAAGTCCGGGAGTATCCATGCCCATTTTCCTTGCTTCTTCCAGGGCGATATAAATATCTTTCAGAAAATGCTTTATGTAAAATCCCGGCTCGAAGTTCCCTGCAATCATTCTTGGTGCCAGATTGGACAACGACCAGCTGCCGGCTGCCCCTGCAGAAATGCTTTTCAGCACTGTCTCTGGATCAAGCCCTGCCTTTTCTGCATAGACAATCGCTTCACTGACACCGATCATATTGGATGCAATGGCAATTTGATTGCACATCTTCGTATGCTGGCCCGCTCCAGCCGGTCCCTGGTGGACAATATTGCTTCCAAGCACCTCCAGCAAAGGAAGCAAAGTGTCAAAGTCATCCTTTTCCCCGCCTGCCATGATGGACAGCCTGCCTTCCCGCGCGCCGATATCGCCGCCTGAGACAGGTGCATCAATGGCTCTCAGCCCCTTCTGACGGGCTCTTTCAAAGATTTCTTTGGCTAAAGTCGGAGTAGATGTTGTCATATCAATCAAATATGTATGTTTTTTCCCATGAGCAATCAAGCCTTCTTCCCCAAGAAAAATCTCTTCCACATCCTTCGGGTAGCCGACCATTGTAATGATGATATCAGACGTTTCGGCTATCTTCCGGGGGGATTCTGCCCATTTTGCGCCCAGTTCCAAAAGCTCTTCCGCCTTGGACTTTGTTCTCGTATACACAGCCAGTGAATAGCCTGCCGCAATCAGGTTCTTAGCCATGCTATTCCCCATAACCCCTGTACCAATGAAGCCGATGGCTGTTTTTTCAGGTGACACCATTTTCATTCCCCTCTCTGCTTATATCTGCATTTAGATTGTAGCATATTGGCATAAAATCAGCTTTGCAGAAGCCCTGACACATTCTGTTCTGTTAAATGACAAAAGACCGGGCAATTCCTGCCCGGCCTATCCCCAATTTTATGCGCGTAAAGCTCTTTACCCGCTATATGGGACCGCAAACCCTAAAATTGTGTTGAAAAGTTAGTCAGATATGCTTCCGCAATGACTTTTTGATCATTATACACTTCGACCGATACAGCCTGATCCATGGAGATCATCCTTTCAATATCCGAGGAGAGCAAATCTTGCTTAAGAGGGATTGGTTCCATATAAACCATTTTCTCTTCGCCATTTTCTTCAGCTTCCATATACTCTCCATCATAAACAGATTCTGCGCCGTAAATGATTTCTTTTGTACCGAGCGCCTTTGCAAGCTTTTGGTTATGTATTAATACCTTTACCTTGAACAGCTCTTCCCCGCTTAAGATCTGGCTGTTAAGCTTAAAGCGGAACTGAAGCTCATTCTGGTTCGTCAAATAAGCTTCTGCATGCTTGTTTACAATCGCCTTGTCGTCTGCAGGCATGCAGCCTGGCAAGATGGCCGCAGACAATAGGAAGAGGAGCGGCATCAATAGTTTCATAAACACACCTCCTTGCCATTACCATTTCCTATAGTCTGCTGTCTTAAACGCAAATTTTTAAAAAAGGGAAATTCCGTCATTTCAGACCAATCAAAAAGCCGGGATTCTCTCCCGGCTTTTTCTTTAGATTGATTTAACCATGCCCCCATCCACAAGAAACGAACTTCCTGTCATATAGCTATTTGCATCCGAAGCCAGAAAAACGGCAACTTTTGCAAACTCTTCAGGAGTCCCATAGCGATTGAGCGGGATGGATTTTTCTGATTTCTCCTTCATCTCCTCAGGTGAGACACCCGCTTTTTCCCCATTCACCTGATCCAGATGCTTCACCCTGTCCGTGTCAATTCTCCCCGGAGCCAGTGTATTCACAAGGATGCCGTATGGAGCAAATTCCTGTGCCAAAGTCTTGGAAAGCCCGACTATCCCTGTCCTGAATGTATTGGAAAGCACAAGGCCAGGAATCGGCTCTTTAATGGAGGAAGAGGCAATATTGATGATTTTCCCGCCGTTTTTCTTCAAGTACGGCAGTGCTTCCCTTATATTTCGCACATATGAGAGCAGGTTCAGTTCGAAAGATTGGAACCATTCTTCATCTGAAAGAGTTTCAAAAGAGCCGGAAGGAGGGCCTCCTGCATTATTAACCAGGATATCGATTCCTCCAAAACGTTCAGCTGCAGCTTTCACCATATTCTTTATATCGTTTTCAGAAGTGACGTCTGCACGTATGAACTCTACCTCACCGCCCAGATTCTCAAGCTCTGACTTAACTTCCTTCAGCTTTCCCTCATCCCTGCTTGCCAGCATAACATTCGCGCCTTCTTGCAGAAGCGCCTTTGCGATTGCCTTTCCCAGCCCCTGGCTGGAAGCAGCGACAAGCGCTGTTTTTCCTTTTAGGTTCAATTCCATTAGTCAGCCTCCTGTACATGTAGTTATAGCAACATTATACAGAATATACAGGCAAATTACACAGATTGTGCATCAGGCATCCTGCCGGCACTCTGTCCGGCTCAATGGAGGACCCTGCTTAAAAAGGGGCTTTGTGAAATATACAGTTCATTCCTCTGTTTTTCTTTCAATTGGCGATATCTATCCTGAATAAAAAAGCTGATGATCATGCTAATCATTTTTATCAGCATCCTTCCGTTTCTTATGTTTTAATTATAAAAACCTGGAAACGGATGAGTAACAATCAAGAGGATGGATTTTTCTCATCCTCTGGTCTGAATGCTTTCTCCTCCTATGGCGGAGGTTTATGGACAAAAAAATACCGACTGGCATTGCCAGTCGGTCAGTAAGGGGGGAAAATGAGAATGATCAGCTTACTTACATCTTGCTTAAGTGCTTACTCTGCATATACCCCGTGATTATCCCGTTAAAACCTTTTTTTAAAAAAGTTTTTATTTTTGTGTGGCCTGCTTAACAGCTGCCACTACTTCCTCTGCAGTCCCCATCTGAAGCGCCTTTTCGGCAAGCTCTTTCATTTCTTCCGTTGACAGGCGAAGAATTTGCGAGCGTGCTTTCAGTATGGAAGTGGCACTCATGGAGAACTCGTCCAAACCGAGGCCGAGCAGAAGCGGAATGGCAGTCTCGTCCCCTGCCATCTCACCGCACATGCCAGCCCATTTGCCTTCTTTATGAGCTGCATCGATCACCATTTTTACAAGGCGCAGAATAGCCGGATTATATGGCTGGTATAAATAAGATACCCTTTCATTCATCCTGTCAGCTGCCATTGTATACTGAATCAGATCGTTCGTGCCGATGCTGAAGAAATCAACCTCTTTGGCAAACTGATCGGCAAGGACCGCAGTCGATGGAATTTCGACCATGATGCCAAGCTCAATCTTGTCAGCTGTTTTCACGCCTTCAGATGAAAGCTTTTGCTTTTCCTCTTCAAGGATTGCTTTCCCCTGGCGGAATTCATCCAGAGTGGCGATCATTGGGAACATGATCTTCAGATTGCCGTAAGAGCTCGCTCTCAGCAAGGCTCTCAGCTGCGTACGGAAGATATCCTGTTCTTCGAGGCAAAGGCGGATCGCACGGAAGCCTAGGAAAGGATTCATTTCCTTCGGCAGGTTCAGGTAAGGAAGCTCTTTATCCCCGCCGATATCCAGTGTACGGACAACAACAGGCTTTCCTTCCATCCCTTCAAGGACAGCTTTATAGGCTTCAAACTGCTCTTCCTCTGTCGGAAGCTGGTCCCTGCCCATATAAAGGAATTCTGTACGGTAGAGGCCTACAGCCTCACCGCCATTATTGATGACTCCTTTAAGGTCCTTAGGCGTTCCGATATTGGCTGCCAGTTCTACATGATGGCCGTCGGCAGAAACCGTCTTTTCGTTGACAAGCTTTGCCCATTCAGCTTTCTGTGCTTCAAAGGCAGCGTTTTGCTCTTTGTAGCTTTCAATCGCCTCAGGTGTAGGATTTACATGAACCTGGCCGGTAAGACCATCAACAATCACCATATCGCCATTCTGGATTTCCTCTGTAGCTGTCTTAGTGCCGACAACCGCAGGTATTTCCATTGAACGGGCCATGATGGCTGAATGGGACGTCCTTCCGCCGATATCAGTTGTAAACCCTTTAACAAACTGCCTGTTCAACTGCGCAGTATCAGATGGCGTCAAGTCTTCTGCAATGATGATCACTTCTTCGGCAATCATGCTAGGGTTGACGACCTGGACTCCAAGCAAATGAGAAAGCACACGCTTGGTGACATCGCGGATGTCTGCTGCGCGTTCCTTCATATACTCATTGTCCATTTGTTCGAACATGCTGACGAACATATCAGCTGTTTCCTTCAATGCCTGTTCAGCATTCACTTTTTCTGTCTTGATCTTGTCTTCGATGGGTGATATTAATTCCGGATCGCTGAGTACCAGGAGATGTGCATCAAAGATGGCCGCTTTATCTGCGCCCAGGTCTTTTTCCGCTTTCTCCCTGATGGCCTCAAGCTCTGATTTGGAAGTGGCCAAAGCCTGCTGAAAGCGGCCGACTTCATTGTCTGCATCCTCAACCGTCTTTTTGCTGAAAGACAGATCAGGTTCTACCAAACGGTATGCTTTAGCAATCGCAATGCCGCTTGAAGCTGCAATTCCCTGTAGAAAGCTCATTATTCAGCAAGTCCTTCTTTTGTTAGAGTGTCTTCAAGTGCTTTTACAGCCTCAGCTTCGTCGTTTCCTTCAGCAATGATTTTAATATCAGCGCCCTGGCCGACACCAAGAGACATAACACCCATGATTGACTTTAGGTTAACCTTTTTTTCTTTATATTCTAAATGCACATCAGAATCGAATTTGCTTGCAGTTTGAACCAATAATGTAGCTGGACGAGCATGGATTCCAGTTTCAGCCGTTACTTTGAATTGTTTTTCAACCATTGAGATCAGTCTCCTTTAGAATTAATTAATTATAGCAAGATGTATATGAGTTTGTTGCCTACTAACTTAATCTAACCGATTTATGCCAAAACGACTAAGCAGTTGCCGGAAACGCCCATAAAAGCCGCATCCCGTTCTAAATGGAACAGGCCAAAAGCGCCAGTACATATTGCAGTTATTTATCTACGCAATAGTATTTTTTCCATCTATGGTTTATTCATGTATGAAATTAAGTATAGTTTAGTCGCCTTTTTTTCAAGTCATCAGACAACCAACATCTCAAAAAAAGAATAGCATTTCCTCCCGTCTTAGACAACGTTAATGCCTTATTTTTTAAGGATTTGCAGGTATTTTTTTTATGAAACGCTTTCATTTGGCATTGTTTTCTTTTCTTTACCCAAAAAGAGGATA
Organism: Bacillus sp. MMSF_3328; assembly: GCF_030733525.1. Taxonomy (NCBI): domain Bacteria; kingdom Bacillati; phylum Bacillota; class Bacilli; order Caryophanales; family Bacillaceae; genus Bacillus; species Bacillus sp. MMSF_3328. The sequence goes on from NZ_JASHIV010000012.1 coordinate 11,426, forward strand.
TTATAACTTACTCTCAGCTTATTAATGGCAGCCTCATATTCATATAGGGTGTTCCCTGTCCCATGGGACTGCAGCTTAGCGATTTCTTTTACGCATCTTGCAAGCAGTTCGGCTGCCTGCTTCAAATCCTTCGCCCTGAATTCAGTCCGGTCTTCGACCAGCTGCTCCAGTATTGAATCTGCAAGATCCACGATCCTGTTCAGACGTTCTTGTTTTGTTAATTCCATTCCGCCGCCTCCTCCGTGCTTTTTAGATTTATATGCCGGAGGCTTCTTTAGATGTTAGGATTTACGTCCTTTCAGCTGCTTTTTTTGGAAAATGCCAAGAAACCTCGCTGAAGATAGTTCCCCTTCCTTAACAAGATGCAAATGGATCCGCTTCAGATCTTTTTTCAATAAGGCAATCTCTTTTAGAAAAGCAGCAGCTTCAGCGGCATCAGCCAGCTTTTCTCCGTATCTTACTTTTTCATATATGCTGCTGGTAATGGGGTCAACATGCAGGCCGATCCTGTTCATCCACTCCGGAAAGCTTTCGGACTGCCTTCTGCCGAGCTGCAGTTTATCACTGTATGATTCGAGCTGGTATATCTCCCTCCTGACAAGGTCTAAAGGCGCCTCTGTCCGTTTTTTTCCGCGGTCCATGCCTCCATTACTGCCAGGCTCCCGCTCGACAGTGATATATGATTTCTCTTTATCCTGCATCGCATTTCCGGAAGTTTTCTTTCTTTTTTTATATAGATAGTACATGATAAAAATAAGACTGGCTGCAGCAGCTGCTGCCAGCACCATTTCAAATCCCTGGCCCTGTTCTTCCATTAAAGGCTGTTCCCTGCTCTCACCCAGCTGCTGATCCTGGCTTTCAGGCTCTTCATTTAAAGAAACGCTCCAGTCGCGTTTTTCGGCCCATTGGAAAAATGGGGATGCAGCTGCGCCAAAAAGATAAGCAACGCCCCTCATCATAGAAAAGAACAGCCCGGTGACAGCGGGAATAGCAGCCACAGCCGCCGCTCCAATTGCAAAAACCCCCAGCATGGCAAGTACAAAATCACGAATCAGAAGCCCTTTGTTTTTCCGGGAAGTTCCGGAGGCAGCCAATCTTGAAAAAAATCCTGCTACAATAATAAAGGCTTCCTGCAGGACGACCATCCAAACCAACTTGCCAATCCATGTGCGATCCAGGAAAACAGCCGCCAGGATAACGGCAAAGCCTCCCGCGAAAACCAGCAGGAAGAGATTGCTGTCAGAACTTCCTTCAGGGTCTTTATAGGCAGCTTCTGTCCTCCAGAATACAAGTACCCCGAAACATAGCAGTGCGAACCAGGAGAAGCCCAGAAGGGTTCCAGCAATGAATATAAAAGGCAGTACAGCGGCAAAAAACAGCAGGCTCCCTCTGCTGCCGCCGGCATTCAGCAGGAAGAAATACAGCACGGCTGATGATGCCAGGAGAGAAAACGAATATAACACCGGCAGCATGTCGCCTGAGGGCATAAACACCGGGCAGAGCAGCATGCTTGCAAGAGCAGCCTCCGAAATGAGCGTCATATAGGGATGCCATTTGATTCCGGGCAATTAAATCACCTCTTTATGAATGGGTTTCGGAAACGGCTTTATCCAGGCTTTTTGCTCCAGCAGCTGCATTTCGAGCACTGTAAAACCTTTCTGTTCCAATTCTTTAAAATACTTATCTCCAGCCTGCGGCTTTAAGCCTCCATGGATAATATAAGGCTGCAGGGCAAAATGCCTTGTATAATGGGCAGCCATCTTGTCATATGGATACAGGACAGAATGATAGCCTGCAACCGCAAAGCTTTCCAGCACCTTCTGGAGATGCGCCTTTCCGGTCCCGGCGGGAATATATTGAAAAGGGACGGGTCCTGCTGTCCGGATATTCATGCAAACCGCAAAGGGAATCCCTTCTTTTACAGCTGTGTATGCAAGCTCGGCCGAACAGCTCAGAAGCTCCTCAAGCCTCGGAGTAATGGAGTATCCTTCGGAAAGATTCAGAGAAAGCAGCAGGCCTTTTTCAGAAACATTTTCATATACCTTGGTCTGGATGCTCCGGCTCCTTGCCGTTGCTTTCCAATGAATTTGATTGAAGCTGTCGGTGGGCACGTAATTCCTCGTGCCGGCAGGAGACAAAACATCCTGAAATAGTGTATGCCTGGCAGCCTCATTTCCTGGTTTTGCTGATACAAACTGTTCTTTGTTTTCTAAAGGCAGCCTTTTCGGATAGATGAGCGCTTCCTGGGCGATCATTGTCCTGTATTCCAGCACTGTCTCGCCAAAACCGAAGAAATGGGGAATCCGAAGCTCCATGCTGCGGATTTTCGCAAGCCCCCTCCTGCCGGCTGAAAATGGAATCCGGACTGAATATTCCCCTTTTCTTGGAAGAGTGAATGGGATGGATAGCTCGTACTTTGAAAATCTCGGCTGCTGAACCCCTTTCAAGGGGATTACAATATCATCGAAATAGACGTAGAGCCGTGCATTCAAAATGGGAAGTCCGTTATTTACAAAATCCAGCTCCCATTCATGATGCTCTTCAATAAACATCCGTTTCCTGACAGCTTTATTTTCAAATTCGACTCCTTCCCCCATTTTCTTCAAATAATAATTATTGGCAAGGAGGACACAAAAAAACAAACTGGACATCAGGAACAAAATTGCCGAGGTCAGATAAAGGCTAAGCAAAACCAGCAGCAGGGCAAGTGCAGACATAATCTGCAAGGACCTGTTTTCGACCGTATACTTTTTCCACTCCATTCTAGCGGGCACCTGCTTCAACAGGGACTTCAACGGAATGTATAACTTTTTTGATCACTTCTTCCTCTGTGCTTGTAAGGGATGCTTCGGCGGTAAGATAGATTCTATGTGCCAGCACATATGGAGCCATTTCCTTGATATCCTCCGGGACGGCATATTTTCTGCCTTTTATCAGTGCAGCACCGATTGCAGCCCTCAGCAGGGCAAGCGACCCCCTTGGGCTGACCCCAAGTTCGATGGCAGGGGTTTCCCTCGTTTTCCTGACAATTTCGAGCAGATAACCTTCAAGCTCTTCCGATATATGTATCTGTGCTGCTGCCTCCCTCAATAAAGCGAGTTCCTGCCGGCTTACAGCCTGTTTTACGGCAGCTGACTGCCTCCTTTTTCCCTTTATTATCATCCTTTCTTCTTCAAGGCTGGGATAGCCCAGTTTAACCCTCATGAAAAAGCGGTCAAGCTGTGCTGCCGGCAGCGGAAAGGTCCCTTGCTGCGACTCTGCCGGATTCTGCGTCGCAATGACCATAAAGGGTTCTTCCGCCCTGAATGTATGTCCGTCAATCGTTACCTGGCGTTCCTCCATGGCCTCAAGCAGGCTTGACTGTGTCCGCGGGGTAGCCCTGTTTATTTCATCAGCAAGTACAATATTGGCAAGGATGGGCCCTGGACGGAACTCAAATTCATGGTTTTTCGGATTGAAAAATTGGATTCCTGTAATATCACTCGGAAGTACGTCCGGTGTAAATTGAATCCGCGAGAACTTTCCTCCAAATGTTTCAGCGAATGTTTTTGCCATGAGTGTCTTGCCTGTTCCAGGCACACTTTCAAGAAGCACATGGCCATTGAAGATGAGCGAAATCACCAGCAATTCTGCTTCTTTATCCCGGCCGACAATCACCTTTCCTATTTCTCTTTTCAGTTTTTCTATTTGATCAAGCATTTGCACACCTCTATTATTCTAATATTTTGTCTTTTTAAATATAACATGAAATTATACAAGCATAGCAAGTGATTGGAAGAAATAGACTCAGCAGAGAAAATGGTTGCAAAAAAGGCGGTCTGGTGATTCAATAAACTTACAAGAATTAACAAACAAATATATGAAGGTGATCATATGAGATATAAACGGGATGAGCCGTTCCGGTTTCAATTCCCTAAGCCGCTCCATGGGTCCTTCAGGATTATAAAAATTGACGATAAACCGGTTGAGGCAAGGCCAGGCACAGCGGAGATAATGGATTTGAGCCCGAACGGCCTGCGTTTCAAGGCTTCCATGGACCTTCCGGTAAGAGAAAAAAAGCTGCTGATGGAAATGTCTTTCATCATTAACGATTCTCTTATCACCATGACCGGTGAGCCGGTATGGCAAAAGCACGAATGGAATAGCAGCACCTATGGCTTCGTATCTGCAGAAGGCAGCGAAAAAAGCCTTGAGATTATCCAGCAGCTTAAAGAGTATGCCAGAAAGGCTGCCGGCTCTTACAAATCAAGATAAAAAACTCCAGCGCATTCTGCTGGAGTTTTTTTACTGGAACTTTACGTTCATGCAACGGAAACATTATGAATCACCTATATGATGGAATAAACCACTTGAGGAGGCTTCATATGTTTTCCCATCTCTTAAGCTGCCTGATTTTCGTTGGGACTATTTTCATTTTCAGCATCCTGCTGCTGCGGAAAAACTAGAAGGAATCCTGCTATTCCTCGTACATCATTTTCCTGGTCATTCCCCCATCGACCACGATGTTTTCGCCCGTTACAAAATCGTTTTCCGGATCACAAAGGTAGAGGCAGCAGCGTGCTATATCAGACGGTTTACCTACTCTTCCTGAAAGATGCTGCTTATGGTCCTTTTCCCGCAATTCATCATAATGCTTTGTTTCAATCCAGCCCGGGCTGATGGAATTAACCCTGATTCCCTTGCCTGCCAAGGTTCTTGCCAAAGCGTGGGTAATGCTCGTGATCCCTCCCTTGGATGCAGAATAAGCCTCTGTGTCAGGCTCAGACATGGACGCCCGGGTCGAAGCCATATTTACGATTGAGCCTCCACTTTTCATCAGCTTCACTGCTTCCCTGCTGCAGAGGAAAACGCTCCGCAAATTAGTCTGGAGGATCTCATCCCATTCATCCAATGTCATCTCCGTAAATGAAATAAACTTTGAAATCCCGGCATTATTGATAAGGATGTCTATAGTTCCAAACTGAGCGGCTGTCTTTTCCATTGCAGTTATAACGCTTCTTTCATCTCTCACATCCGTATACACAAAAAAGGCTTCCCCGCCTTCGGATACCAGCTTCTCCTGAAGCTCAGCCCCTTCCTTTTCGGCTATATCTGCAATAACTACCTTTGCACCTTCTTCAGCAAATGACTTGGCAATGCCCTTGCCAATCCCATTTGCACCACCGGTTATGAACACTGTCCTGTCTTTAAACTTCATTGCTCCATCGACTCCCTTCCTATTTATATTGAGCCTTCAGCTGCGGGGCTCAGATAGATATTGATACAATACATCTCCGCCCCGCTGGCCAATGCCGCGGAAATGCTTAAAGTCCGGGCGGCTGACAAGCACCCTGCGAAACTCAAGGAAGTCTTCCTTTTTTACATAGTACTCCGCAAGTTCACCGTTTTTGAGCTTATCTAGCAATTCATTCACCAAGTTTTGTTCCAAGCCAATACCTCCTTTTCACATACTTACTGTATACCAAATTACTATAAGAATTTCCACGGAAATACTTGCAGAAGCACAGTTATGGAATACCCTTATGTTTCAATCCGAAAAATGGAAGTTTCAGTTAAAAATGTTCAAAATTCTTTACGAAATTCAAAAAGTAGTGCAAAATGTTAATAAGCTTTTAGAGAAGAAACAAACACGGGAGAGGGAGAGGATGTATGAAGAAAGCAGAAGTCGGAAACGTGATTGAATTCAGGGAAGGCTTGAAGGGCATAGTTGAAAAAGTGAACGAAAATTCGGTGATTGTCGATCTTACATACATGGATGACTATCGTGATCTTGAGTTGGAGCAAAGGACTGTTGTTAACCATAAAAACTATAAAGTCATTAAAGAATCGGTATTCTAATCGTAAAATGTAAGCGCTGCTATAATAAAAAGTAAATAAAACTCCGCTGCCAGGCGGAGTTTTTTTATTTGCCTGCAAGGCGGGCTATTTCATCCGAGTCATATATCATTGCAGCCTTGCGGGCTTCCTTATCACGGATTGCGGCCGCTGCCATCCCTTTTGCCACATCTAATGCCTTGATGGATTTATACTTTTGAAGCTTTCCCTTCATAAACGGCCCTGCCGCCCTTAAGAAAACCTCGCCGGCCTTTTCCCCCAGCCTGAACTCCGCCCTATCGCCGACAAGAAGGGACGGCCGGAAAATGTGGAGGCTGAAAGCATTCAGTGTCTTAAGCTGTTCTTCCATCTGTCCTTTTACCTTATTATAAAAAAACTTAGAATCCGGGTCGGCCCCCATTGACGATATAATCAGGAATCTGGCTGCACCTGCTTCTTGTGCAAGATGGGCCGCCTTTAAGGGATACTCTAAATCGGTTTCCCGAAAAGCGTCTTTACTTCCCGCCTTCTTAATCGTTGTGCCAATACAGCAGAATATATCGTCAGCCTTGAAGGCATCCCCCATCTCCTCCAGACTGCTGAAGCCCCCAATGTATACCGTCAGTTTAGGATGTTCTATGCTGAGCGGGCGTCTGCTGATCACTTTTATTTGTGAGTACTGGCCGCTGCCCAGGAGCAGCTCCAAAAGATGGCCCCCTGTCAAGCCGGTAGCGCCTAAAATTAGTGCTTTTCGCATCTTTTTCCCTCCTGTATGCTGTTACAAAACAGTTGTATGAACAAAAGTAGTAGCAGAGTACTTTCATTTTTTGATAAAATAGTGATTGGTTTGTTAGAACACCAATAAATTGTACGAGCCAACAGCTTACTTACTGATTATACAGCACAAGAAGCATTGCACCGTAAACCCGCATTTATATTTTCCACCTGGCTGAAAGGAGATCATGAATGAAAATTGGCTCAATTGATATAAAACTGATCCTGGGGATCATGATTGCCCATTTGTTACTGTTTTTCACTTTTCAGGACAGGGCAGTATTTTGGTATATATTCACCGCTTCCATGCTGTTTCTGATCAGCTATTCAATTATGGCAGAAGAAGTGGAGGATGAGGCTTCTTTCCGATCTTACCTTTTCTTTGGAGCAGTTTCCGGGGTACTCCTCTATGGATTATTCTGGACAGGCCATTTTCTGATAGAGATTTTGAACCTGCCATTCGCAAGCCAAATCGGGAGATTGTACAGCCGGCTTTCCCCGGAAGTAATCTGGCAATATATCGTCATGATCCTTATCATCATTCCGGGCGAAGAAATTTTTTGGCGGGGTTTTGTCCAAAAACGCCTGCAAAGCTACATAAAACCAGGATGGGCAGTGATATCAGCTGCTTTGCTTTACGCCTCCGTCCATTTCTATTCCGGCTATCCGGTCCTTGCCCTTGCAGCATTTGCAGCCGGGCTGTTCTGGGGATATCTGTATGCCTGGAAGAAAAGCCTGCCCCTGGTCATTGTCTCTCATCTCATATTCGATCTATTGATTTTTATTATCTTGCCATTCAACTGATGAAATCAGCAAAATTTGTAACTTTCTGCAGATAACATCGTCTACTCTATTATAAAACTGCATGACATACAGGAGGAATGCCAAAATGAACACACTTCAAAAACTATTGCTGGCTACAGGGATCCTTTCACTTGCACTTGCCGGGTGCGGGACTACAGAGGACACAGGAAGTGAAGACAATGGAACCAATACAGAAGAAACAGCGGGAACAACAGACGGCACCCAGGAAACCGGTGACAATTCAAATGGTGAAGACATAGAGCAGACGGATGATCAGTCTGAAGGAGAAGAAAACGAGGAGACAGGCAGCTCTGAAATGGAGCAGGAAAAATCCCTGTCATACCAGGTGAATGGAGAAACGATGGAAGAAACTGCAGTCCTTGAAAAAAGCGACAACCAGAATTATTCTATGTATGTCCTTCCTTCATACGAACTGACAGCTGAAGAGCCTAATAAAGATGTACTCTATCTGACAGATAATGATCAAGTATTCATGAGGATTGAGCTGCTGCCGGAAGATACAGATTGGGAAATGGCTGAAGAGAACGCAAAATCCCAGCTGACAGCGGTAAGCAGTGAGGTGCAATCTGCGGAGGCTTCTGATGATGAATTCCTGCAGGATGCAATCATTTACGAAGCAGCTTCAGAAGAAGATAAAGCAGCGGTATACCTGATTAAAAACGGTGGACAGCCCCTAAAGCTGAGCATCTACACAAAAAATGATGCTGATCACACTGATGCTTTTATTCAAATGGCAAAAACCATTTCAGCAGAGAAATAAGGAAAACAGGCCGATGAAACACCTCATCGGCCTGTTTTTTTTCATGCTTCTTTTTCTTCTGCAGGTTTTATCCAGAGCAGGACAATAAATAGAATGCTGACATATCCGAATATCGGATAAAGATAGGAAAGCAGTGTACTGTATTCTATCATGCTGATTAAACAGGTAATTAGATAAATTCCCCCGACCGACCAGATGGCCGGGATTGAAATATACTGCCTTATCTGCCTCTCCAGCCCGAAAATATTTCCTATTATTGAGGTAAAAATTTCTCCATAAATGACCAGTACAAACAGGCCGTAAAAACCGGATGCAAGATTTTTCATGATGACTGCCATTGGTATTTCATATACTTCCAGGTTAGGGAGCATTACAAGAGTCAGATGGCTTGATAAAAGGATGATGGTCAATGCCGCCCCTCCGATATACCCTCCCATCCTGATGGTCCGGTCATCTTTTATTTCAGCTGCAACAGGCACCAGCACCGCCTGTGCCAGGGCCAGATTGAGCGCGGTATAGGAAAATGGCGCTGCTACAGCTTTCCACCCATCCTCCGCAAACGGAATGAACAGCATCTGCTCCTTAAAGCCCGGGAGCTTTATAGAAATGAACATTAAGATAAAACTGAAGGCAATCATCATAGGCACTACAAACAAATTCACAGCAAACAGCCCTTTAATGCCGAGAATCATTACAACCACCGATAATATGATTGTTGCAAGCACCCCTGAGAGCTTGGACAATCCAAGCTGCTCCTGAAATACAGCTCCTGCGCCTGACAGCATGACAGCACATACGCCAAGGAGCATAATTAATGTCAGCACATTGATCACTTTTCCGAAATATCTGCCGAACAGATAATCATTCAGCTCCTGGTAGGACTTTGCATGTATCCGTGCTGAGATCCTCATCAGCTTTGTTCCCAGCATAATAAATATATATCCGCTCATCAGAATTCCGATCAGCCCGATAAACCCGAACCGGGTAAAAAACTCTACTATCTCCTTGCCTGTTGCAAAACCCGCCCCGACTACTGTACCGACATAGACAGCAGCAATCTGCAAGGCTCCAGTCCAATTTTTCACGAAACCGCCTCCTCCCCTTCATGTATATGACCGGCTTTTCCAACAAAGACGAGCTTTTCAAAACAATTCATTCCTTTGGCTTAAATTGCCAAGTCTTATCGCTTGAAAGTCAAATAAGGTCAAAGTATAATAAAATCAAAGTTAGTCAAAGATAGTCAAAGTCAACATATAGGAGGCATTGATTGATGAACTGTGAAAAATGTCAACAAAACCAGGCAACCATCCAATTAAGGTTTAATATAAATGGAAATAAAATAGAAACACATCTCTGCAGCAGCTGCTATCAGACCGAAAAGCAAAAAATGAACGCTTCCTTCGGTTACCAGAATCCCTTCGAGGCTTCCGGCATGGAAGACTTGTTCAAACAAATGGGCGCCGGTGAAGCTAGTGCCGGCAAGGGAATGAAACAGCAGCCAGGCAAAAAGCCAAACGGCTTTATTGAACAGTTTGGCAAGAACTTGAGCAATGCAGCCAATGCAGGCTTAATAGATCCTGTCATTGGCAGGGATGAAGAAATTGACCGTGTCATTGAAATACTCAATCGGAGAAATAAAAATAATCCAGTACTGATCGGAGAGCCCGGTGTCGGGAAAACTGCCATTGCAGAAGGATTGGCACTGAAAATATCTGAAAAGAAAGCACCCCGCAAACTGCTGAATAAAGAAGTTTATCTTCTTGATGTCGCTTCGCTTGTTGCCAATACCGGCATTCGCGGACAGTTTGAAGAACGGATGAAACAGCTTATCACAGAGCTGCAGGAAAGGAAAAATATTATCCTGTTCATTGATGAAATCCATCTTCTTGTCGGAGCAGGATCCGCCGAAGGCTCCATGGACGCCGGCAACATCCTGAAGCCTGCTCTTGCCCGCGGCGAACTTCAGGTAATCGGTGCGACAACTTTAAAAGAATATCGCCAGATTGAAAAAGACCCTGCGCTTGAAAGGCGTTTCCAGCCTGTTCACATTCAGGAGCCAACACAGGAACAAGCCTTAGAAATCCTGAAAGGCCTCCAGTCCAAATATGAGGACTTCCATGAAGTCACCTATTCGGAAGAGGCGCTGTCGGCATGCGTCACTCTATCAAGCAGATATATACAGGACAGATTTCTTCCGGATAAAGCCATAGATCTGCTGGATGAAGCAGGATCAAAAATCAATCTGACAGCAGAATATACACCAGGGGAAGAAATCGAGCAGAAGCTGGCTGAAATATCAGCTGCCAAAGAAGAAGTCCTGAAGAAAGAAGACTATGAAAAAGCGGCCAAGCTCCGTGAACAGGAAATCAAGCTTGAAATAGCATTGAACAATGATTCGGCAAAGAGGCCGGTAGTGGAAGCGGGACATATCCAGGAGATCATTGAAAGAAAGACCGGCATTCCGGTCGGCAAAATTCAGCAGGATGAACAATCCAAGATGAAGAACCTTGAAAAATCCCTTTCCGAAAAAGTGATCGGCCAGGAAGAAGCTGTTAAAAAGGTCGCAAAGGCAGTACGCAGAAGCAGAGCTGGATTAAAATCCAAAAACCGCCCAATCGGCTCTTTCTTATTTGTCGGACCAACCGGTGTTGGTAAGACCGAACTGACAAAAACACTTGCTGAAGAGCTCTTCGGCTCTAAAGACAGCATGATCAGGCTTGATATGAGCGAATATATGGAAAAACACAGCATTTCAAAAATTATCGGTTCCCCTCCGGGATATGTCGGCCATGATGAAGCAGGCCAGCTGACTGAGAAGGTGCGGAGGAATCCATACAGCATCATTCTGCTGGATGAGATAGAAAAAGCCCACCCTGACGTACAGCATATGTTCCTCCAGATTCTCGAAGACGGCCGCCTGACAGACAGCCAGGGAAGGACCGTCAGCTTTAAGGATTCTGTTATCATCATGACAAGCAACGCCGGTGCAGGACACAGGGAAATCAAGGTCGGTTTCGGCAGCAGCGAAGCTGTCAAGGAATCAGGAATTCTTGATTCTCTGGGCAGTTTCTTCAAGCCTGAGTTCCTGAACAGATTCGACAGCATCATAGAGTTCAAACAGCTTGAAAAAGACAGCCTGCTGAAAATTGTGCAGCTGATGCTGGAAGAGCTGAATACAGCACTCAAAGAACAGGATATGCTGCTGACTTTTACTGATGAAGCAGTTGAAAAACTGGCCGAGCTTGGCTATCATCCGGCGTTTGGAGCCCGTCCGCTTAGAAGGGCAATCCAGGAGCAGCTGGAAGACAAAATTGCGGACTTTATTCTGGAAGATCCATCATGCACACAGCTGCATGCAGACCTTTTGGATGGAAATATTGTGGTTACTGGAAAATAAAGATACAAATCAATTGCGAAAGGCATACAGAAGCTTAATACAGGCTTACTGTATGTCTTTTTCTGTTAGACATGAAAGTCGCTCAACAAAATCTGACAAATTGTGATAAAATTGGTTAATATACTAACCGAAAGGCACCCTAAGCATGAACAAAACAAGCCTGATAGAAAGCCGGAATCTGCTTTTGATACAGCTGCTCTGGCTGTTTTACATAATCGATACAGCTTTTTACACATTGGTCGATCAGCGCTATGATTTGCTGTGGCCGCCTGTCGGCCTTGGCTTTTGCCTGCTGCTCACCGGCCTCTATTATCTTAAGCCAAAGCCTCACTTCATGATGATTGTAATCCTGGCCAGTATATACAGTTATCTGTTTTACCTGAACCTGCAGCTTCCTTATCTGGTCAATTATATTTTTCTGGTGTTCGGGATCATTTTATCAGCCTTTTATCAGAGTTATCTTGCGCTTGGCATTTCCACCTCGCTGGCTGCTGCAGCCCTTATCATCCTGAATGCAGCAAATGGACATTTAATTGCAGAAATGTCCGGCCCTGAGGACCTGCCTTATATCCTCCTTTTTGCCCTGCTCACAAGCATTCTGCTGTTTTTCATGATCAAACACGCGAACAGGCTGTGGGAAAAAGCAGAGAGAAGCGAAATGGCTGCAAGGAAAGACCTGGAATCGACCAGATCCTATATCGACGCTTTTTTTGACAATACCAGCGATTCCATTGTAATTGCAGATGCAGAAAAAAGGATTCTAAGAATGAATAACAGTTTCTCCCTGCTGTTTCACTCCACAGCTCCAGAGCCTGGGGACAGCCTTGAAACCATCATAGCGGATGAAAATGGTAAAATCTCGGATATGCTGGATTCGGCGCTTCTTGGCCGCAGTATTTCCGGAGCTGAACTTTCCTTTCCGGGTGTCAGTGATGAGCCGAGCGTGCTAGAGGCGACCGTATCCCCTGTCTATAATGCTCAGCATAAAATTTTTGCAGTATCGATGGTCATAAGGGATGTTACTGAGAAGAAAAAGCTGGAAGAGTATCTGCGGAATTCTGAAAAACTGAAGGTCACCGGTGAAATGGCAGCGAGCGTCGCCCATGAAATTAAAAATCCATTAACCGTTATATCAGGATTTATACAAATGATTGGTGAAAAGGAGAATGACTATAGGCAATATATTTCAATCATCCATTCAGAACTGGAGCGGATGAACGGAATTATTAATGAATTTCTATATCTGTCCAAACCGCACACACCAAACATGAAGCCTCAGCCGCTGGAACCGCTGCTAAATGAAACAGCGCTCCTGTTTGAATCTGAGGCACATTATAAAAATGTGCACCTTTTGAAGGATATTCTTCCTGGATGCGGAACTGTCCTTTGCGACACCGGCAAGCTGAAGCAGGCATGCATCAATCTTGTCCAAAACAGCATCGACGCTATGCCGGAGGGCGGTGTTGTAAAGATCTCATGCAGACAGACCAGCACTGGTGAAGCAAGAATTTTAATCGAAGACAGCGGATGCGGAATGCCCGAAGAACTTTTGCAAAATATCAAAAAACCTTTTTTTACCACAAAGGAATCAGGTACTGGCCTCGGTCTGATGATTACAGAGCAGATTATCCAGCAGCATAAAGGCAGGCTCTCGATTACAAGCAGGATGGGCTCCGGCACAACAGCCGAAATCCATCTCCCCCTTTTTAAAGAAGATCTGGACAGCAGCCAGTAAAATAGTAATATCTGCAGAACAAAAGCGCAAGAGCCTTGATCACCTTTAGGAACGCAGACTAAGAACGCCAAGTCCTGTGGCAACGTCGGCATGGCCAGCTTCCTGGGTGCCTCACGGAAAGGAATTCTTTGACTTTTTGGGAGGTTTGGTTTGTGATCCCGGCGCAGCTGCCGGACATTGATCAGGTATTGAAAATAGTCCCCAGGATATACGATTTAAAATTTCCTGAACAGCAAGAAAGAGCCGGGGAATCCCCGGCTCATCTAATTTTACAGGCTTTTGTCATCTACAGAATTCAGCCAGCTTTCAATTTCACCAATTACGGATTCTACACAGCCTTCCTCGAATGGCGAAAGAAGATTGGCTTCCTTGACCAGCTCTGTGAAAGGAAGGCTTCCGCCTAATCCGCACAGCTTGACATAATCACTCCATGCCTCTTCCTGGTTTTCCCTTGAACGCTTCCAGAACTGGAAAGCGCAAATCTGTGCAAGTGTATAATCGATATAATAGAAAGGAGAATTAAAGATATGCCCCTGGCGCTGCCAGAAACCGCCATTCTCCAAATACTCATTTCCTTCATAGTCTTTATGCGGCTGATATTTCCTCTCAATTTCCCTCCAGGCCTGCTTACGTTCCTGCGGAGTAGCAGTGTGGTTTTCGTATACCCAATGCTGGAATTCGTCTACGCTTACGCCATAAGGAAGGAAAAGCAATGCAGAGCTCAGATGGGAAAACTTATACTTATCTGTATCTTCCTTAAAGAAATTTTCCATCCATGGCCATGTAAAGAACTCCATGCTCATGGAATGTATTTCCGCTGCTTCATATGTCGGCCAGTTGTATTCAGGAATTTCAAAATGGCTGCTGGAATATACCTGGAAAGCATGGCCGGCTTCATGTGTCAGCACATCGATATCACCTGAAGTGCCATTGAAATTGGAAAAGATGAAAGGTGCTTTATGGTTTTCAATATAGGTGCAGTAGCCGCCTCCTGCTTTCCCCTTCTTCGCCACAAGATCCATCAGCTGATTTTCATTCATAAAAGAAAAGAATCTGCCTGTTTCTTCTGAGAGTTCGTCATACATTTTCTGGCCGTTTTCAATGATCCACTCAGGGCTTCCCTTCGGTGCTGCATTGCCCGTCTTATATTGGAAAGGCTCATCATAGTATTTTAATTCATCAAGTCCGATTCTTTCCTGCTGGCGCTGCTTTAGCTTTGTCGCGATCGGGACTATATGCTCTTTGACCTGTCCGCGGAATTTGGCGACCATTTCTGCATTATAATCCGTCCGGTACATTCTGTAGTAAGCCAGCTCTACAAAGTTATTATAGCCAAGCTTATGTGCGATTTCTGTCCTGACTTTTACAAGATCGTCATAGATACGGTCAAGCTCCTCTTCATTGTCAGCAAGGAATCCGAAACGTGCCTCCTGGGCCCTCTTTCTCATTTCCCTGTCGGTCGACTCGGTAAATGGCTCCATTTGGGCCAGTGTACGCTCTTCCCCTTCAAAATCGATCTTGGCGGAGGCCATCAGCTTCGTATATTCAGAAGATAGCTTATTCTCCTTCTGCATAAGTGGCAGGATTTCCGGCTTGAATACCTTCAGCTGGGCATCTGCCAGCGCAAAAAGCTGCTTACCCCATTTTCCTTCAAGTTCTGAACGAAACTTGGAATCTACCAGTTCTTTATAGTAATCTGTTACAAACCCTTCCAGCTGCGGCTGTACTTCATCCATATAGTCTTGTTCATTTTTATAAAATTCATCATTAGTATCAATTGAATGGCGGATATAGCATAAGTTGAACATTGTCCCGATATCGTTGCGAATCTGATTGATCTCCTTCATCGCTTCATTCTGTTCATCGGCACTTGCTGCCCCCCTGAACCTCTCCAGTGCAGCTTCAAATTTCCTTCCTGCTTCGTCCATGTCTGGACGGACATATGTATATTCACTGAATTTCATTCTTTTCCCCCCGAATAGCTTTATTTTAAAAAACCATACTAAAGATTCGACATCCAACAGGAAAATCCTCCTAAAAAACAAAAAACACAGCAAGATCACTGTGCTTTGCTTTAAAATCTTCCGACAGATAAGCCGAGCTTCTTTAAAAGATCGATCGCTGTCTGCTTTTCTTCATTAGATAGCTCTGACATCAGTTCATGGATGAACTGCTCATGAGACGGAAAGATCTCCTCAATGAACGCTTTGCCTTTTTCTGTAATCTGGGCAAATGTCACGCGCCGGTCTGTCGGGCAGGCCACCCGGCGGAGGTACCCTTTTTCCTCAAGCTTGTCCACAACATAAGTAATACTGCCGCTTGCGAGCAGGATTTTGCCGCCGATTTGCTGCAGCGGCTGGTCTCCTTTGTGATAGAGCAGCTCAAGCACCGCAAATTCAGTCGGATTCAATCCGTATGTCTGAATCAGCTTATTGACATTCTCATTAACAGCCCTGCAGGCCCTTGATAAAACGATAAAAAGCTTTAATGATTGATTTACCTGTTCATTCCCCATTTTTAAACAGATCCTTTAACACGTTATTTTATCTCAAATTCAGCATTATTATAAGGAAGCTTGCCTCTTGTGTCAATTTTTGGGCTGCAATAAATGAGAATTGGCTGTAACCTTCCAGTTTGCATTCACTTCTGCCTTTACAGGCTGTTCTTTCCTGATATATTCAGCCAGCAGTTCTGTCATGTCCTTATGGATTTCCCGGATAACAGGTTTGTTCTTAAACATCCAGTAGCCGCCTCCTCCACCTGCACGGTAGTGGTTCATGACCACCTCAAACACTTCATCCATTTTCATGGCCTCTCCTCTGTGCTCCAAAACAGTGACACGGCTTCCTTCAGGCTGGGATAGATTCAGTTCATATTCGATCCCTTCCCACATATCATAATTATAATGCTGCGGCTTAGGCTTTGAAAATGACGGATTGACCGCAATTTCCCCATCTTCACCGACCCTGAAGTAGGAGGCAGACCTTTCCAGTGCATCTTTAATGTCCTGGCCTGTTATCTGCAATACAGCAAGTGTGTTTGGATAAATATAATTGGTCATGATATCTCTCATGGTCACCGTGCTGCTGAACCCCGGTGCTCCTTCATTGAACAGGGCTGTACAGGATATCTTTGCCCCGGAAGCATCCATCTGGACGCGGTTAACCAGTTCAATCAATGGATGCTCCCTGATCCTGGCTTCCAGTGGATCTGTGATCAGCATACTTTCTGTCAGAGAGCCGATTTCTTCATCAAGCCACTTTTGCGTTTCATTTTCGTAAAAGCTTGCATCGTGGATGATTTCCTTATCACACTCACCTTCATTGCTGATCAAAGATGAGTCGAGGCCGGCGATTGTCCATTCATGACGGACCTTTTCAAAAGTCACTTCTACTTTGCCCAAATGGCTTCCATGGGCTCCCGGCATGATGACCGGCACCCCGTTCACCTCTTTGCCAGACAGCCTCCTATGCTGATGGCCGGTAATCAGCAGATCGATTTCCGGAAATTCCATGCAGATCCTGTAAGCTTCATTTTCTCCTGTTTCCTCCTCCGCTTTGGCGCCTGTTTCCATATCCCGTTCAAAGCCTCCATGATAAGCGACCGCCAGGAAGTCGGGCTTTTCAGTTTCTTCTACATAAGGAATCCAGCGTGCAAGGGTCTCAATTGCAGAATCGAAGAAAAGTTCCTGGATATAGTCAGGCCTTTCCCAATTCGGGATATGGCTTGTTGTAATCCCCAGGACCGCAATCTTAAGCTCATTCATTTCCTTAATCATATAGGGCACTCCGAAATACGGCTCCTTCGTTGTCCGGTGCAGCACATTGGCGCTCAGCCAGGGGAAATTGGATTCGCTGGCTGCACTCTTGATCATTTCGATGCCATAATTGAATTCATGGTTGCCGATTACAGCAGCATCATACTCCAGCTTATTCAGGACCTGGACCATGGGATTGACACGGTGCTTTAAGAACCGGGAATAATGGTACATAAGCGGCGTGCCCTGGATCAGGTCGCCATTGTCCAGAAGGAGTGTATGGTCTGCCTTCGCCTTCTCCTGCCTGATCACTGATGCCAGTTTGGCAAGCCCCGCTGCTTGTTCTTTTCCCGTGCTGTAATCATAAGGATAGATGCTGCCATGCAAATCAGATGTAATCAGGAACGATACTATCTCTTTATTTTTCATCTAACTCCTCCCTTTAGTACCTATTTATCATTCTTGGCTGCTGTTAAACTTGAATTGTTCATAAGTGGTATAATAACAAATAAGCCCGCCCGGATACGAGGCGCTCTTCTCAATTATACAAATATCTATTGAGGTACATACAAATGAAAAAACCAAAGAACTATATTCTGTATCTCGCAGCCGTTATGATCCCTGCTGTCATTTCCAGCCTCTTTTATATGAACAAGCTGCTGGATCAGAATATCAGCGACCGCCAGGAAGCTGCCAGGTGGACGGCAGCCATCCACCAGCGGCATTGGGATGACTTTATCTCGGAAACCGTTTCTACCCTTGAGGTCCTTTCTATTGCGGCCTCTGCGGAAATGCAGGATCCTGCTAAAATCTCACCGCTGCTTCAGCGCATCCATCTGATGGATTCACGCTATGGGGGATTATATGTAGCCAATGCCGGCGGAGAAGTCATCGCAGGATCAAACTCTCTGTTTGACAACAAAAATATGCTCGAAAAAAATTATATACAGGAAGCGATGGATGCTAAGGATATCGTCATTTCCTCCAGGCAGGAAACGCTCGAAAACGGCCAGAAGGTTATTGGCCTGGCAGCGCCGGTGCTTAAAGAGAACCGGGAGATCGCCGGAATTGCCATAGCACAGATCAGGGTAGACCACATTGAAAATATATTGACCATGCTGACGCCCGATGCCAGGCTGGTCGTCTACAACCAGGAGGATGCGCCGATCATGAGCTTTAATATGGCCGGTTCCGATTCATTTGGCAATAAGCAGACAGTCATGATCCCGATCGAGAGACTCCCCTGGACGATCAAAACAGCAGTCCCTGACAGAGATAACGCAGCAATCTTTAAAGAGGCTGCGGGATTTATTGCAAGACTGCTGATCATCTTCCATATCATCTTCTTTTTTATCAAATATTTCATGCTTAAAAAGCAGGCGGCAGAGGAAAAGAAGAAAAACGAATTGCAGAAGCTTGAGCTGGTCGGTACCCTTGCAGCAAGTACAGCCCACGAAATCCGGAATCCTTTGACCGGAATAAAAGGGCTTGTCCAGCTTCTCAGTGAAAAATACACACATTCCGACGATCAGTACTTCTTTAAAGTGATTGACACGGAGATAAGCAGAATCAATGAAATTGTGAGTGAGTTTCTGATCCTGGGAAAACCTGCTGCCCTGAAATTGGAAAAAATCAATCTGAAAGAAATCATTTCTGACCTGATTCCCCTTTTCGAATCAGAAGCGTCCCTGGCAAATGTACAGTGCACCTACCATCTGCCGGATAACCCGGCGATTGCCGAGGGTACCCAGGATCAGCTGAAGCAGGTACTTCTCAATCTTGCAAAGAACGCTTTTGAAGCAATGCCGGACGGGGGACGGCTCTCCATCTCCCTGCACACCGGCGGCAAATGGCACAGTATCATACTGGAAGACACAGGCTCCGGCATCCGTGAGGAAGACCTTGAGAAGGTATTCACGCCATTTTTCACTTCAAAGGATATGGGAACTGGGCTAGGCCTTGTTGTATGCCAAAGGATCATTGAGTCCTTTGGAGGCAGCATCACCATCTCAAGCAGAGTGAATGAAGGCACAAAAGCTGAGATCCTGCTGCCTGTAAAAGACTAAGGTGTCAGGCCCAATTTATCAACACGTGTAAAGCAGAGCACCATACGGTGCTCTGCTTTACTCATTCAAGGGTGAAAATCGGCTGTTTGTCCTCGATCCTGCCCTTCAAATCAGCCATCATTGAAAGCAGTCCAGTGCTTCTATCCTCAGGCGCAATCTTTTTATGGAGGACAGTATAGAGGACAACATCCCTAAGCTTCAGAAACATCGGGAGCTGATCAAGCCACCCGGGAGGAAGCTGCCTGATTTCCTCATATCCTGAAGCAAATTCCTTCAGAAATCCTGCTGCAAAAGCATTTTTCTCCTGCTGTGTTCCGTTTTTGCAGCGGTAAAGGACCGAGTAATACACCGGGATGGCTATATCTGAGGCAAACCAGTGATAGGCACAGTCATCAAAGTCAAACGGATAGACCTTTTTTCCATCAAAAAAGAAGTTGCCTGAATGAAGATCTGTATGTACAAGCCCAAAGCTGTCTTTTCCTGCAGGCAGCGTTTTAATCCTGCTGATGAGCTCCCTGCTGTTCGCAATGATTCTTGCATGCCCTTCTGCGGGAACATACCTTTCAGGGAAAAGGACATCTTCCTCATCCCAGCCCGGCCTTGCTCCAATTTCAGCATTTGCCTTATAATTGGCTGTTGCTTCATGCATCTGGGCAATGATCCTGCCCCATGACCTGAAAAGATCTTTGTCAAACTCTCTATCAGTTACTTTGATTGGCCTGCCCGGAGCTTTCGAAAACAGACAGGCGTAGAAACTGCTGCCATCCCTGCACCCGGCTGTTATGATCCTTTCTCCTGAAGCCATAATCACCTCAGGAACTTGAATACCCTCAGAGAATAAATGATTTAGCCAGTCAATCTCGGCTGCAATATTGTGAAAAGACCGATGCGATTGATGAGTCAGCCTGAGAATGTAGGGCGTTCCACCCTTATTTACTTCATAAACAAAATTCTCAAAATCCCCAAGAAGTCTGCAATCCTCTTCAAGTCCATAAGTATTCTTCATGTCTTTAAGGATGGAGCTGCCATCCAGCAATTCCTGAATATATTTTTCCATATTTGCCTCCAAAAATGACATCCTCCCAGATCCATTGTAAATGAATCATGGATAAATCTACTAAAATATATTATGCTATTTTATTATGTGTTATTTCAATCAAGAACTCTATCGGCAAATAAACACCAGGAGGGAAATCAATGGGACACCCTGCAGCAGTCCAAAAGCAAAAATATAACGAAGGTACAGCCTATAAAGTTTTATTCATCATCGGGCTCTGCCATCTGTTGAACGATACGATCCAGGCTGTAGTGCCTGCCATGTTTCCCATCCTCGAAAAGTCAATGGGGCTGACTTATACGGAGCTTGGATTCATTGCTTTTTCCCTTAACATCGTGTCTTCGCTCCTCCAGCCGGTTACTGGCATACTGACTGACCGTAAGCCGATGCCATTCGCTCTTCCAATTGGGCTGGCCATTTCACTGGCCGGGGTGCTCGGCCTCGCTTTGGCCGGGAATTTTCTTTCAATAGTATTGTCTGTTGTGCTGATTGGCCTTGGTTCAGCCATTTTCCATCCTGAAGGATCGCGCGTCGCTTATATGGCTGCAGGGACAAAAAGGGGACTGGCACAGTCAATTTATCAGGTGGGAGGCAATACAGGACAGGCACTTGCACCGCTCATTACAGCCCTCATTCTTGTGCCTCTGGGGCAAAGAGGAGCTTCCTGGTTTACATTGGCTGCAGCCCTCGCTTCCGGCCTTCTTGTTTATATCGCCTTCTGGTATTCAGGAAGACTGAAGGAGGAAAAGCAGCTGGGGCTGAAAAAATCCAGGGCCGGCAAAAATCGGCAAACTGCCCTAAAAAACAAAATAGTACTTTCACTGGCCGTCATCCTTTTCCTGATATTTGCTCGTTCCTGGTATATATCAGCCATCACCAATTTCTATGCTTTTTACGCGATAACGGAGTATTCCTTCACGATTACGCAGGCACAAGTATTTTTATTTGCATTCCTGGCAGCAGGCGCTGCAGGAACATTCTTTGGCGGCCCATTATCTGACCGGTTTGGAAAAAAGAGAATCATTTTTGTCTCAATGGCTGCATCTGCACCATTTTCAATTCTGCTGCCGTATATGCCAAAAGAACTTGCTTTTATTTTTTTGCTGTTAACCGGCTTTATTCTGATGG
Organism: Bacillus sp. MMSF_3328; assembly: GCF_030733525.1. Taxonomy (NCBI): domain Bacteria; kingdom Bacillati; phylum Bacillota; class Bacilli; order Caryophanales; family Bacillaceae; genus Bacillus; species Bacillus sp. MMSF_3328. The sequence goes on from NZ_JASHIV010000012.1 coordinate 32,739, forward strand.
CAAGCTTTTCGGTTACTGTAGTGTATGCGCAGGAGCTGGTGCCTGGAAAAATCGGCACCATGTCCGGTCTCACAGTGGGCCTGGCCTTCGGCATGGGAGCAATCGGTTCGGTTGCGCTCGGATGGCTCGCAGATATGATCGGCCTTCCCCTGACTTTGGCTGTCACTGGCTTCCTTCCTCTATTAGGCCTTTTATCGGCTGTGCTTCCATCAGACCGCCAGCTTGCAGAAATGCAGGCCGAAGATATATAAGATCAGCTATTATGCAGGCTGTCCGAACCCTGGTACCGGTTTGGACAGCCTTTTTCATATTCTTTTCAGCTGCACAATTATTTTACGGGGAACTTTTTTCTTTCTGCTGTATATATTAGTATTGCGCGTTAAGCCCATAAATACGGTTAGACCAGATTGCATGGTGCTCATCATGCTTCAAAGGAAAGGCGGGGAGCTTTATACCATGAGCGAGGTAATTATCGGGAGCGTACTGTCTGCCCTTTCAACAGGACTTGGGGCTTTGATCATACTGTTTATGCACGGGAGCATCACCCACAGCTGGAGAGACATCCTATTGGCTTTCACAGCAGGCATCATGATGGCAGCCTCCATGATGGGGCTTATTCCGGAAGCGCTGGCTGCGGGTGGATTTCTGCCGCTGGCTGCGGGTGTTTTCCTCGGTGTTCTCTCCTTGACGCTGCTGGAGAAGAATATCCCTCATATTGATCTTCAGCATTCGAAGAAAGGGCTCGAATTTGATGAAAAGGCAATGCTGATCATCGCAGCCATCACACTGCATAATATTCCTGAGGGGTTATCCGTAGGGGTCAGCTACGCTTCGAGCACAGAAGATACAGGCAATTTGATCGCCTTTGCCATTGGATTGCAAAATGCCCCTGAAGGATTCCTTGTGGCTTTATTTCTGGTAAACCAGAAAATAAACAAATTCAAGGCATTTATTATTGCCACCCTGACAGGTGCGATAGAGATCGTCACCGGGCTTCTCGGATTCTATCTTACATCATTTATCAGCATTCTTGTTCCCTATGGCCTTGCTTTCGCCGCAGGCGCCATGCTCTTCATTATTTATAAAGAGCTGATCCCTGAGAGCCATGGAGACGGAAACGAACGCACTGCCACTTATTCCTTCATCATAGGCTTGCTCTTCATGATCTTTCTGATCAATATTTTTTAACTGCAGGATAAAAATGAAGAGGGGCCCTTATAAAACAGGCCCCTCTTCAACGGATTTTGATCAGCCCCGGGAGATCCCGCCGCAGAGCCTATGCTTTTCCAAATGTTTATGCTGTGCTGTTTTCTTCTATGAGGAGAATAGCTGTGAAGTGTAATTTGCGAGTATTTTGGCTGAAGTAATAAGATACGCAATAATGTTTGGGCAGAACCCGGATAATCCTTTTTAGAGCTGACAACTGTCAAATCTGCCGCTTAGACTTTAGCAAGCTCCCTCGGCCAAAGGATCATCTCTTTATAGGGTCCCTTAACAGTTTCATGATTTCTGCTCTCTTTCTTCATGCTTTGCTGAAACTCCAGAATCAGCTTGTCAAGCTCCTGGCTGCAGCGGATCGTCGCCGCACTTGAAATTCCTTCTCTCTCTGCAATCTTAATCATCGCTTCCCTTTTCACCTGGATTTCTTTCATTAAATATTCATTTGACTGGCACAACTTTCTTTTCCTCCTAATCCGTGTCCCATTCCTTTTTTTATAATCCAATCATTCTATCTTCCCTCTTTAATTATGTCTCTCTTTATATAATAATAAAAACAGAGGCGATTTCCCCAGCTTCCCTTCTCTATTTGACATCATCTGCGGAATGCCAAGGAATAATAGGCCACTTGAAGCATTATTACAAGAATTTCTATAAAAGTAAATAGATTCGCAATATTAGACAAATTCTTCAAGAAAAAATGTTGTTTCACAATCCGAAATATATTGTTTCGACAAATTTCTTTTTATTTTGCAGATTTTATTCTGACGGTAAAGTAAAGAAAGCGGGAAAAGGAATGCAGCTAATTAACCATTTTTGTTTTTCTGTTTCAAATCTTGAGAGATCCATTTCTTTCTATCAGGAAGCATTCAACGCAAAATTGCTGATTTCCGGCAGGACAACTGCCTACTTTGATTTAGATGGGCTGTGGATAGCTTTAAATGAAGAAAAAGATATACCAAGAGGAGAAATAAAGGATTCTTATACTCACATTGCATTTCATGCAGAAGAAGGAGAATTGGCAGGGCTGGAAAAAAGGCTTATAAAAGCCGGGGCTGTCATTCTTTCAGGCAGAAGCAGGCATGAAAAAGACGGCCGGTCGATCTATTTTGAGGATCCGGATGGGCATAAATTCGAATATCACACCGGAACCCTGCAGGATCGTCTTGATTATTACCGCAAGGAAAAACCCTATATGACTTTTTATTGAGGGAACTCAAGAGACCATAATTACGATTAGCATTTAGTTTCGTACATAGTTTTTATTCCTGAATGGGGCGGTTGATTTCCGTTCCAGGCACTTCGCTTTCCGCGGGGCGGCGCTAAGCCTCCTCGTCGTGCCTCCTGCGGGGTCTCAGCTCTGCCGCTGCAATCAACAGGGTTTCAAACTTTTGGAGCAAATATTCTTAATCACATAGATATCATCTTCCCAAAAAGACAAAAAGGGACCGGTATTTTTCCCGATCCCTTTTTAACAGGCAGAACAGCTGCCTCTATTCTCTTTAATTAAGCTTCTGCGCCTTCTTTTTCATAGATTGGAACCCAGCCTTCAGAGGTAACAAAGATGCGTACGGCGACAACCTTGCGATCTTCCTGGAGGGTGAAATAATGCCTGATGTTTTCCGGCACAGAAATCAGGTCGCCCGGATCCAGGAATACTTCAAAAAAGCCGCCGTCTTTCCCCTGTATAATGAAAACGCCGTGCCCGCTGACAATAAAACGGACCTCATCGTCTGTGTGATGGTGCTCCTGCTGGAAATTCTTCAGCAGCTGGTCAAGATTCGGCGTGCTTTCAGACAGCGAAATAACGTCCTGCGCCTGGTAGCCCCTTCGTTCAGAGATATCCTTGATTTCAGCGGCAAAACTCTCAAGGATCCTTTCCTTCTCTTCATCTGAAAGATTATACTTTTCTCTCAGATCCACAGGCAGCTTTTGAATATCCCAGTTTTCATAAATGACTTCCTGGCTGTCAAGGAAAGAGGCCACCTCTTCCTGGTTCCTGATTTCTTCTCTTGTTTCCTGCAATACGATATAAGCCATCTTTATAGTCTCCCTTCAACTTTTATATAGCGGTTTGAATCTGCTTCAGCTGCAGCAGCTTCAGCTGATAACGGAATAAAAACTCTGAAGCCTCCAAAAGCTTTTTCGCTTCAAAAGGTGTTCGGCCCCATACTGTAATGCCATGGTTGCGGATCAGGACAGCACCCGAGTCGGCCAGTATATGCTCTGAAAAAGACTCAGCAAGCTTCGGTATATGGGCGTGATTAGGAATGATCGGGATCGTCAGGACTGCATCCTCATCCCACCTATCAAAAGCTTTGATAAGCTCCTGGCCTTTAAAAGCAACAGATCCTGCATCCCCGTACAATTCAGAAATCACATTATTGTCAACCGTATGGACGTGCAGGCTGCATCCCGCTTTGGTCCTTTTATAAATTTCTACATGGAGAAGCGTTTCTGCAGAGGGCTTCAGGCCGGTTTCATCTGCCGGCTTCCCATCATGGCCGACCAGCAGGAAATCCTCTTCTGTCCGCTTCCGCTTATCTTTCCCGCTTGCCGTAACGAGGAATTGCAGCGGTTCGGCAGCAACCTTAATCGCAAGGTTCCCGCTTGTTCCCATAAACCAGTCACGGCCTGCAAGTTCTTCCTTTATATCTGCCAGCTGGTCCCATTTTTCCTGGATGAGGCTCATAGTTTCACCCCTATCAATCTCTTTAATTCTGTAATGCAATCAAAAAAGTCGGTAAACGGCCTGTGATCCAGGCCAAGCTCTCTGCTCTTCTGCAGCAGCAGATCTCTTGCCAGTACAAAATCTGCCTGCTTCGCGGCCTGCAGATCTGTAATGCTGTCGCCGATGACAATCTTATATAACCCTTCTTCGTCCCGCGATCTCATGATCGAAGGCTTGCAGCAGCCGCATCCGTTGTCACATTCTTCATCACATTCATGCGGCCAGTTGATTTTAATCATCTCCCCGCTGAAATCAGAATGATTGCAGTAGATGGCTTCAAAAGGGCCGAACTGTTCAAGCAGCGGGTGAATGAAAAAGTCGATGCCCCCGCTGACGATGTATAAAGGGATTTTTTCTGTTTTCAGATACGCAATGAACTCTTCAAATCCGTTTCTGATCTTTGCCTGACTGAGGACATAGGAAGTGATTTCCTCCTTCAGGCTGCTCGGTAAAAGCGCAAACATCTGACCGACGCCATCCTGAATGGAAATTTCTTCAGCAAGGACCTTGTCCTTCAGCGATTCCCACTCAGGCGGGGCGAAGTGCTTCATGATGCTGATGATATTATCTGATTCTGTTATCGTCCCGTCAAAGTCGCAGAACACTGCAATCCTATCCATGCTGCGCCACCTCTTTGCTTCCCCAGAGCGCTATTGCTTTTGCCAGCTCTGGAAACTCCTGCTGAGGCTGGTGCAAGGTTTTTCCTTCCAGCACAAGGCTGATTGCCTGCCGGAACGCTGCTCCCCCGCCTCTAGCACCATCAGGGTGGCCATGGACGCCGCCTCCGGCATTTATGACGCTGTCCATCCCGAAGTCCCTGACAAGCAAAGGGACCAGGCCAGGGTGAATCCCGGCTGAAGGAACAGGAAAGCTTTTTTTATAAATATCATCCTCTGTCAGCGCGGAACTGATGGATAATGCCTGGTTCCGCTCCAATGCCACCGAGCCATATGGCGACGGAAACAGGGATAAGTCTGCACCTGCCATCCTGGCCAGCTTTCCAAGCAGTAAGCTGTGGCTCAAGCCGTAAACAGGAGAAGAAGTCATTGCACCGCTCACTGCCGGGTGAGCCATGATTGGAAGGGCGATATCTCCATCCTCCCTTAATGCCTGAAGAACATCCAGTCCATAGGCAAAGGCATTGAACAGCAGCAAATCAGCGCCAAGCTCAGCCGCTTTTTTTGCTTTTTCCTTCAGCTCATACGTACGGCCCGTAAGATTCACTGCGTAAAGTGTTTTGTGCCCTGTTTCTTCAAAAGCTTCCCTAAGAACCCTTTTGCCTTCTGTAATCCTCTCTGAGAAAGGGGCAAGCTCATTATCAAAGAAAATTTCATCGTCCTTAACGATATCAATTCCCCCGCGTGCCTGTTCCTTCAGCTGCTTCAGAAGATAATTGAGATCTCTCCCAATCACGCCTTTGAAGATGCTCATTAACAGCGGCCGTCCGTGAACACCAAGCTTATTGCGGATTCCTTCAATGCCAAAAAGCGGGCCCGGGAAATTCCGCTTGAAGCTCTCTGCTGCATCCAGGTCGAGAAGCTTAATTTTTCCATCGAGCGAAAGCTTTCCAAATACAGTTGTCAGAACAGCAGGCAGGTCGGCGCTGAAGTTTGCGGCCGGGTAGGCAATTTTAATCAGCGCAGCCCCATCATTTCCATCCTGCTCCCCATTTTCAACAGAAACGACTCTCCCTTTATGCTTCTTAAGCTGGTCCTTTTCTAGATCCGGCAGATCTGTCCACGATCCTACCGTCAATCCCAAGGCAATTTCCTCTGCCTTTTTCTCCAGATCCCCGCTGGAACCATTCAGTAAATATGACGCGATAATTTCACTCATAATCCTGTTCCCCCTGCATTTATGTATGGTCATGCTGATCGCGGTTCTCTCACCTGCGAATAGTTACGATAAAAAAAATAGAATCAATAAAAAAGACCCCTTCAGAAAGAAGAGGTCAGAGCTGTGTCCAACATCTTCTCATCTATCAGCTCAAACGCTGCAAGAATTAGCACCGTGCTTTTTACAAAGTCGGTTGCCGGGCTTCATAGGGCTAGTCCCTCCGCCTGCTCTTGATAAGAAAACGAAATCTATGTGGAATTTAAAGTTTTCAGATAATCAATAATTCATTTGGATTATGACATGATTATAAAAACATGTCAATTGATTTTTCAAAAAATATTCAACTTTCCGATCCTTGCTGCTGCCTCTTTAAGCCTCTCTTCATCTGCAAGCAGACCTGCGCGGACATATCCTTCTCCATATTCGCCAAATCCGATGCCGGGAGCCACAACTACTTGCGCTTTTTCGAGCAGAACATCGGCAAATTGCTCAGACGTCCAGCCTTCCGGAACTTTCAGCCAGGCAAAAAATGATCCTAGCGGTGCTTTAACATCCCAGCCTATCTCCCTAAGGCCTTCAATAAAAGCTTTCCGCCTGGAAGCATAGACCTGCACCAGTTCATCCACACATGCCTGCGGCCCGGACAAAGCCTCTGCTGCCGCTTCCTGCACAGCACCAAAAAGGCTGACATACAGATGATCCTGCATAAGATTGATGGCTTCAATCACACTTTCATTCCCAGCCGCAAACCCCACTCTCCAGCCTGCCATATTGTAAGTTTTAGAGAGTGTATAAATTTCAATGCCTGTTTCCTTTGCCCCTTCCGTCTGCAGGAAGCTGACTGGCTTTTTGCCGTCAAAGCCAATTGCACCGTAGGCGAAATCATGAACAACGCAAATTTCATTTTCCGCTGCAAAGCGGACCGTTTCTTCGAAAAATTCCTTCGTAGCCGTGGCTCCGGTCGGATTATTCGGATAATTGAGGAACATCATCCTGGCTGATTCGATGTCCTGCTCAGAAAGCTCACCATAATCCGGCAGAAAATGATTCTCTTCTTTCAGGGGCATGACAGCCATAGAAGCTTTCGCAAGGGCCACTCCTGACCAATAATCAGGATACCCCGGGTCAGGAACAAGGATCGTTTCCCCTGGATTGAGAAGACATTGAGGAATTTCAACCAGGCCAGCCTTCCCGCCGAATAAAATAGCTATTTCCTTTTCCGGATCAAGGTCCACACCATATTCCCTTTTGTAAAATTCAGCTGCTGCAGCTTTCAGGCTGTGCTGACCGCGAAAAGGGGAATATTTATGATTAAGGGGATTTTCGGCTGCTTCCTGAAGTTTCCTGACGATATGCGGCGGTGTGGGCCTGTCAGGGTTTCCCTGGCCAAGATTGATGACATCATGCCCCTGCCCGGCATACCTGGCTGCTTTTTGCACCAATGTTGCAAAGAACTGCTTTGGCAGACTTTGCAACAGTTCAGATTGAGGAAATATTTTCATCACATAGTCACCTGCTTTACATGTGGATTATTTTTTTATTTGAAAAACCAATGACAAAGATATAACGTAAAAGGCAGGAAGTAAAGAAATATTCTGCAATTTTATCATTTTATCCTTTGCATACGGAGGTTTACCCTATGAAAATATCCTGCATCCAAATGGACATCTCCTTTGGCAGCCCTGAGAAAAATTACGAAAAAGCTGAAACGCTGATCGAGCGCGCAAGCAAAGACAATCCCGATATCATCGTGCTGCCTGAGCTGTGGACAACGGGCTATGATTTAACCCGACTGGAAGAAATCGGGGACAGGCACGCAGAATCAAGCATCCGGTTTTTGCAGACTATGGCCCATAAGCATCATGCTGCCTTCATTGGAGGAAGCGTCGCAAATAAAACAGAGGATGGTGTTTTCAACACCCTGCTTGCAGTCAGCAGCACAGGTGAACTCCTGCACCAATACAGCAAGCTGCACCTTTTTCAACTGATGGATGAACATCTCCACCTGTCACCCGGGAGCGGGGATGCTTCTTTCAATCTGAATGGCCATCCCATGGCCGGCTTTATCTGCTACGATATCCGTTTTCCTGAATGGATCCGCAAGCATGCACTTGAAGGAGCAGAAGCCATTTTCGTCGTGGCTGAATGGCCCCTGCCCCGCCTCGCCCATTGGCGCGCGCTGCTGATTGCAAGAGCCATTGAAAATCAATGCTATGTGGTTGCCTGCAACAGGGCCGGATCTGATCCGGCCAATCAATTTGCCGGCCACTCCATCATCATCAATCCATGGGGCGAAGTCGTTGCAGAGGCTTCAGAGCACGAAGAAATCCTTTCAGCAGATCTCGACCTCAGGCTTGTAGAGGAAGTGAGGGCACGCATCCCGGTTTTTACGGACCGCAAACCTGAATTCTATTAGAATTTTTTAAATTTTTATTGACAGAAAACATATGCCGCTGTTACTATTTTTTCAAATGGCTGGCGGCAGCCGTTTATACAAACTTATATTCTCTTATCAAGAGCAGGCAGAGGGACTTGGCCCGATGATGCCCAGCAACCGACCGTAATTCCATCGTGAGATGGGGCGCAATCCTTGCGCCGGAGAATTCCTCCATAAGGCACGGTGCTAATTCCAGCAGAAAGCTTGGCTTTCTGGCAGATAAGAGGTGCGAAGCTCAATACTTCAAGCCTCTTTCAGCATGAGAAAGAGGCTTTTTTATGTCCTGATGGATAAATAAAGCCTCCAAATTCAGGAGGGAAAAATGATGACACTCGTAAAAAATAAATATGCTCCGCTGACAGAAAAAACAGCCGCGGAACTCGCTGTAAGCCTTGGCCAGTTTCCCGGAAATGCATCTTTAGCCACGGAAGAAATAGGCGACGGAAATCTTAACCTTGTCTTTAGGATCAAGGAAAACGGGACAGGAAAAAGCCTGATTATCAAGCAGGCTCTCCCTTTTGCCAAGGTAGTAGGCGAAAGCTGGCCGCTGACCTTGAAAAGGGCTGCTATTGAAGCAGAAGCGCTTAAACTTTTTAAAAAGCTTGCTCCGGATTTTGTGCCGGAAGTTTTCTACAATGATGAAGAGCTCGCGGTGACTGTGATGGAAGATCTTTCACACCTGGAGATCAGCCGTACAGGGCTGATCTCTGGAAAAGAATATCCACTGCTTTCCGGCCATCTTGGAAACTACCTGGCAAGAACTTTGTTCTATACCTCGGACTACGGCCTTCTTCAGGCTGATAAGAAAAAGCTTGCCAAAGAATTTTACAACCCGGAGCTGTGCAAAATTACGGAAGACCTGATATTTGCAGATCCTTATTTCAATAGCCCGACCAATGATTTTGAAGAAGAGCTGAAAGGCGATGCAGAAGCCTTATGGGCTGATTCAGCATTGAAACTCGAGGCAGCGCGCCTCAGGAAAATTTTCTTAAATGAAGCGGAGGCGCTGCTTCACGGTGATTTGCATACAGGAAGCATCTTTGCTTCCGATGCGGAGACAAAAGTCATCGACCCGGAATTTGCTTTCTACGGCCCTGCAGGTTTTGATATCGGACAGGTGATTGCCAATCTGTTATTCCAGTCTATCGCCAATCCTGAGAAAACGAGACTTATAGATCATCATATTGAAACATTCTGGGGAACTTTCTCAGATGATTTCTCTCTTTTATGGCAGAAGGATAATAAAGATCCTTTTGCTGGAACAGAAGGTTTTCTATCCGCTGTGCTTCAGAAATATTGGGAAGATGCGGTTGGCTTTGCAGGCTGTGAGCTGATAAGAAGGACAATCGGACTGGCCCATGTTGCTGACCTTGACGGGATAGAAGACAAAAAGGCGCGCCTGGCTGCCAAGAGAGCTGCACTGGCTGCAGGGAGAAACCTGATCCTTCTGCGCAGGGAAATCGCAGATGCAAAGGATTTATGCAGGATTGTCAGCCTTGTTTCGGCAGGGTGAAAACAAGGTATTCCGCAGGTTCAGAAAAACCCAGTTTTTCTGCAAGCTTCTTACTTGCCAGATTGGCCGCGCTGCAATCCCAGCGCGGCTGCAGATTTTTTCCCAGGGCAGTTTTAATGAATCTCGCAGCAAGCATGGCTCCCAGCCCCTTTCCCCTGGCACTTTCTGCTATATGGATATCCATTTCGGCAAATTCATTGCTCCTGAATATAGAAACACATTCACCGGCTACCTGCTCTCCCATCAGCACCCTGATGCCGAATCCGGATCTCAGAAAATGCTCAATGGATCCCCAGTATGTGCTGAAATAATCCATTCGGAACTCAGGATATTCACCTGCTGACTCCCTATCCAGTGGAAAAAAGGAGACTTCGCTGCTTTTGGTAGACAGTTTAGGAACCGGCGAAAATTTTTGAAAGGAATGGCGGTGATGCTTATTGAGCCTCTCTCCAAACTGGCCGGATATGAATTGATCCAGTTCGGCAGAGCCGGAAAAAAGTGTGAACCGCCTCCCATTTTTCTCTGCTTCATCCAATTTTCCTGCCAGCAGGTCAAATGACCCTTCTCCCGCTCGTCCCGCGGCATAGTGGATGCCGCTGGTGAGGGATATCAGCAGACTTCCTTGCCTCTCCTGTACCTCACCTGGTATAAGGCCATCAAGAACAGCCGAAGCAAAGACTGGGACAAAATCAGTTCCAGGTATATGCTCATACATATAGGCCATATCAAGCTACTCCGGCTTAGCCCACATTTCACGGGGGTTCAACTCATAAACGCTGTTTTCCCTGTACATGAAATGATTGACGATAAATTCTCTCCTGATCGTCGCATAGTCTTCATGGAATTTCTTTATATACTCATTAAGCTCTTTTTCAGGATATTTCTTTCCCATTTTCAGACCTGAAGCAATATGCTCAAAGATAAACAGCTTTTTCTTGCGCTGTGCCGGTATATTCTTGAGCTTCCCTTCTTTTGTGATGAAATTTTCGATAACCTTTTGTTTCTCATTATGCATTTCCAGCATTTCTTCCATCTCTCCTTCCTTTTTATCAAACAGGTTAATGAGAACCTCTGCCTGCTGTTTGATAACCGATTCATTCACGTAATAATAGATGGTGTTTTTATCACGGCGCTGATAGATGCTATTAATAGCTTTTAGCTTGTTTAAATGATGGGTGATCGTCGGGGGAGTAAGGCCCAATTTGCCTGCAATTGCCTGGCCATGCAGAGGCCCATTCGATAATAGTGCTATAATCCGTATTCTGGCAGGGTCGCCCATCGTTTTATGAAATGCCACCAGTCTGTCTAACTGCATGAGATCAGCCTCCAAATTCGATGTATGTCTAATTAGATTTATATCAAATTAGATTACAGCAGTCAATTCTTTTGCAAAAAAAATGCATCATTCTGCTGAATGATACAAATTTGAACAATCGGTATTTCTTTTTTGCTATAAAGTAAAAATGCCGCCTGGATCCTGGTACCCGCCCCGCTTTATGGGGAGATCGATATGAAAAACGGTTCCTTCCCCCATTTTGCTTTCCACTTCAATATTACCTTCATGCTCTTCAATTATTTTATATGTGACCATTAAGCCCAGCCCGGTCCCCCGTTCTTTCGTTGTATAAAACGGCTCTCCCAGCTTTCGCAATTTTTCCGGCGGAATACCGGATCCCTCATCCCTTATGGAAATCCGGATGCTGCCTGTCCTGTTTTTTTGAATGCAAATGGTAATGATTCCGCCCTTTGGCATCACTTCAATCGCATTCTTAATAATATTTATGAACACTTTCTTCAATTGGTTCGGCTCACAGAAGACCAGGGGAAGGTTCTTGGCATAATCTGTCCTGAACTGGACATTATGGAGAACTGCCTGGGCAGTCAGGAACTCAACTGTCTCTTTCATCAGCTGGATAATATCTTTCTCGACATACTGAATGGCCTGTGGCTTCGCCAGAATCAGGAATTCATTTATAATGGAGTCGATTCTCTGCAGTTCAGAGGTAATAATATTGAAGTACATGGAATTTCCGCTCCCTGCACTGTCTTCCAGAAGCTGAATGAACCCTTTCAAAGCTGTCATTGGATTTCTGATCTCATGGGCGATTCCCGCTGCTAATTGCCCAATCACATTCAGTGTATCAGACTTCTTCAGCTGGTCCTCCATCTCCAGCTTCTCTGTAATATCCTTAAAAGTCGTCAGGCTGAGCCCTGAGAAGACATTTTGCTTCAAAGAGAACTCAAAATGCATTTTTCTGCCGGATTTCAAAATATAAGAAATCGTCCCGTTGGATTGGCCGCTGCCTGACAGTTCCTCCAGATGCATGCGCAGCTCCTCTTCTGTTATATTACAATCATTCAGCAGCGCAAGCAGGGACTGTCCCACAATTTCATGCTGACTCATCTGCAGCATTCTTTCTCCTGAAGCATTGATATCGACAATGGTAAAGTTTTCATCCCACAGTATCAGCCCCTCCAGGGCACCTTCAAAAATGCTGCGGAATTTCCTTTCGCTTTCCCGCAGTTCTTCTTCCATTTTATGCCGCTCACTGACATTCCTGAAAATCGTCATATGATAGCCTTCAACGGCGTTCAGCTTAACGGTGAATTCCAGCAGCTTCTTTTGCCCATTTGGCATGAGAAAAAACAGCTCATTCCTTACCTGTCCTTCTTTGTACAGCTCCTCGAGAATTTGGAAATAGCTTTCATCCTTGTGAAGAACAAAATCATCCACCTTCCCGGCAAGAAGTTCATCATGGGTGCTTTCAAATATTCTGCATGCTGCCTGGTTTGCATTGATGATTGTCCCTTTATCCTTCCAGTAAACGATCCCATCGAGCGCTTCCACAAACAGGTCTTTATACAAGTCTTCATGTTTGCGGATTTTCTGCTCCAGCCGTCTCTTCTCTGTAACATCCCTGAATATGGACAAAAGGAGGCGGCTATCAGGAAGGCGGCTCGTTGTAAATTCAAAGTAGGCAAGGCTGCCGTTATTGGCCATCGGCAGAACACCTTTGACTTTTTCCTGGGACTGCAGCAGCTTTTTCTGCTTTTCCAGCTTAAAATGATAATCGACGGGAACCAGGTCATCCAGCCTAAGTCCCTCGAACTGTCCCTTCTCAGTACCTAAAAACCGAGACATGGCAGGATTAACCGCAATAATCTCCCGCTGTTCAGTATAGATGATCATTCCATCTGCTGCGGAATCAAAAACATGATTGGCTACTACAGACTTTCCCATTTGCTCTGCCGCCTGTTTCAGCCTTTCATTTTCCAGTTCAAGCACGGCTATCCTTTCCTCCATTTGTTTTCTTGCTATATCAGATAAAGCCCCCACCTATTTTCCTCCTCGAAGACATAGACTTGCCTGACATCTATCTTATACCTTTCCAACTGTGCTGGAAAATTCTATCGGCTTTTATGGCTTGTATACTATAACACTTACATTTTATTACTGTTGGGGTTAAAAAAAAACAATTTTTAGACAATTGCCAGCAATTTTTTCCCTTTTCTGTTGAGACGAAACAGCTTAGACTCTATGAAAAACAGGCTGCGGCAAAAATGAGTTTTGCCTGCAGCCTGTTTTGTTCATTTATAGCCTGAATTTAGAAATCATCTCGTTCAGCTGATCTGCGAGCTCGGACAATGACTGGGCATTATCAGAAATTTCCTCCATCGAATGATTTGTCTGGCTGATGGAGGCACTTGTCTGTTCAATCCCTGCTGCAGATTCCTCGGAAACGGATGCAATATTTTCAATTGAGTCATTCATTACCGCAGAACTGCTTGAAATTTGTTCGAGGCTCCTGGAAATTTCATTGATGTTTTCAGACATCCTGTTGACAGACTGATAGATATTTTGGAATGTCTGGCCTGTATGCTCAATCTGGCCGGTCCCCTCTTCTACCTGCTCATATCCATGCTTAAGGGAAAGGACGACGTCATTGGATTCTGCCTGAATCCCTTTAACAATCCTGGTAATGTCTGACACAGAGAAAGATACCTGTTCAGCCAGTTTCCTTACCTCATCCGCCACCACGGCAAAGCCTCGACCATGCTCACCAGCCCTTGCAGCTTCAATGGCAGCATTAAGGGCAAGCAGATTGGTTTGGTTTGCTATATCATGGATAACCTGCACAAGCTTAGAGATTTGCTTAGTCTGCTCATCCAGTCCCTGCACCTTTTGTACAGAAGATTTCATGATCTCGTTGATGCGCAGCATCTGCTGCTGTGATTCTTTCATAAGCTCATCGCCATTTTTCGTCATATTCAGAACTTCGCCTGAATCTTTCCTGATGGCAGCGCCGCTCTTATTGGCATACTCAACTTTACCCAGATAATCTTCCATCATTTCAGCAAGGCTTGTTGCAGAATTGGCCTGCTCTTCTGCTCCACCTGAAAGCTCCTGCATGGTGGATGCTGCCTGCTGGCTTGCCGATCTGACTTCATTCGCCGAGATATTCAACTCCCCGCTTCTGTCAGTCACATAAGTGGACACGGCTGAAATCTCCTGTATCATAGCCTGAAGCTTTTCTTTCATGGAGTTAGAGGCACGGCTCAGCTCTGCGAGTTCATCCTCCCCTTCCATTTCCACCGATTCTACATTAAGATTTCCTGCTGCAACCTCATTCGATAAGGTGACAATCTGGCTCAGCTTGCCCGAGATCAGTCGCCCGATAAGGAGGATGCTCGCCACTCCCAGAACAGAAGAAACAACGACGGAGACAGCCAATACAATCATCGTCAGAATGGTTCCGGCTTTGGCTGATGCAACAGCACTTTTTTGGTCTTCCTTGAGAATGCTTCGCAGCTCGTCCAACTGGCCGACTGTTTCTGTGATAATATTATCCACCTGTAATTTGCCCAGGCGGTAGCCCCTGACATTCTGAAGCTTTACTTCAGGGATGATGACATCATTGAAAATCTTTGTTATCTGCTTGTCATTTTGATCAATCCGCTTATAGAGGCTTTTTGTCTCCTCATTCCTGAGTGAAGGCTGCACCTGTTTTTTGAGCTTGTCCATGCTTTCTTCAAGATCTTTGAAACTATTGAGGTGTTTAGGATTGGAATCAATGATGAAATTTCCGATAGTGCTTCCTTTATTATTGAACAGGGCTGCGATTTCTGTTGTCTGGATCGTCTTATCCCCTGTTTCTTCAACTGTATTCATCTTTACATTAACCATCGTCAGCAATACAAACGTAATGATGGTTGAAACGGCAAAAAGACCAATAGTAATGAATAGAGCCGCTCCATATTTCTGTCCCAGCTTAAGCTTTCTCCAGAACTTAGTATTCATCAGCTTTGCAGCCAAGGCGGGCCATTTCCTGCCTCTTTCCTTTTTTATCTTCGGCTTTTTGGCTTTAGCCTTTTTAACCCTTGCCTTTTTTTCCCCTTTCACATCTATTCCCCCTATTTCTTCTTCGCTGAACCAAACTATTGTCCTAATAAGCAGAAATAAAACTATGTAACTTTTAGACTATTAACATTCATTATAATATATAGATTTTTGATTTTGAAGAAATACTTTCCAAAGTTTCAGAAAAAACCGGCAGATTCCGTTTTAGAATTTACTGGTATGCCATCCTCTAATTAACACGGCACAACTGTTTAGCTGCATGTTAGGCTGGGTATTATAGATAAAAGTTTTATGGGGGTCTTTAATCAAGGAGGAGTTATGAAACAGCGAGACTATTACTTTGACAACGCCAAGTTCATTTTGATCTTTTTTGTTGTCTTTGGGCATTTGCTACGTTCCTTTATTGAAGATAATGAAACAATCTACACCCTGTACAAGGTCATCTATACCTTCCATATGCCGGCTTTCATTCTGGTTTCAGGATTTTTTGCAAGAGGGATATGGAAACAGGGATATGTGAAGAAAATTGCCAAAAAGCTGATTCTGCCTTATTTAATTTTCCAGGCAATTTATTCTGTGTTCTATTATTATCTTTATAACAAATCAACAATCTCTCTCGATCCTTTTACGCCGCACTGGTCACTATGGTTTCTGCTGAGCTTGTTCTGCTGGAATATCATGCTGCTTTTGTTCGCAAAATTCAAGCCTGCTTATTCCATCGGAGCTGCTATATTGATTGGGCTGCTGATCGGCTATGCTGACACGGTATCCAATTATTTAAGCTTATCCAGGACGTTTGTGTTCTTCCCGCTTTTCCTGATCGGATACTTTTTACGGAAAGAACAGCTATATATGCTATTCAGGCCAAAATTCAGGTTTGCTGCATTAGGCATCTTTGCAATCGTGTTCATCGGCTTCTATTTTTATCCGGATATCAATTATAAATGGCTTCTTGGATCAAAGCCATACGCTGAAATGGGCGCAGCTTCTTTTAAAGCATTGCTGACCAGGCTGTCCTTTTACATTCTCAGCCTCATCATGGTGTTTTCGTTCCTGGCTTTCGTACCAAGAAAAAAATATTTCTTTACGAATCTCGGCAAGAACACTTTATATGTCTATCTTCTGCATGGGTTCTTTGTGAGAATTTTCCGGGAGAGCGTGGTTCAGGATTACTTCCATGAGCCCGAGAATTTCCTGCTTTTAGCAGGGATATCCCTGATCCTTACGCTTATCCTTTCAAGCAGGATTGCAACTTCTTTTGCCCAGCCGCTTATAGAGCTTAACACCTCCAGGCTGAAGCAGCTTCAGCTGCGGGGAAAAACATGGCTGGAGTTTTATAGGAGAAAACTGTTAAGCTGATTGAATGCCCGCCGGACGGCGGGCTTTTTACTTTGGGCAGCCCGGGGATCGGGAATCCCAGGGCTGGAAAAAAGAAGATTGCCTAAGCGGGTCAGATGATTTACAGCTACTTTTTTTGTCAACAATAACGTATAATAATAAGTTGTTCTGAACTGCACTACTCTTAAAGGAGTTCTACTATTATGAATATCGTTTGCACCACATTGAACGCTAAATATATCCATACCAATATTGCCATCAGGTATTTAAAATCTTACGCCGAGCCTGAGTATGACATTCAGCTGGCAGAGTACACCATTAAGGATCCTGTCATGAATATCGTGACCGATCTGATTAGAAAAAAACCGGATATTATCGGATTCAGCTGTTATATATGGAATATTGAAGAAACAATCAAGGTCATTAATATCATCAAAAAAATCGATCCTGCCATCCAGATTATTGCCGGAGGCCCTGAGGTTTCCTACGATGTGCCGGAATGGATGGAAAAGGTAGAAGCATTTGACTATATCGTCATCGGTGAAGGAGAAGAAACGTTTAAGCAGCTTCTTGCAGAGCTTGATGGTGATAAAAAAATGGAAAATGTCCATGGTATTGCCTACAGGGAAAATGGCCAGGTAAAGTTCAACCCGCAGCGAAATAAGCTGAATTTGCGCGAACTTCCATCCCCTTTCCGATTTGAAGAAGACAAAGCGCATCTTTCCAAACGCGTCACTTATATAGAAACGAGCAGAGGCTGCCCTTTCTCCTGCCAGTTCTGCCTTTCCTCCATTGAAGTTGGCGTCCGTTATTTTGACAGAGAGAAAATTAAGGAAGATATCAGATATTTAATGGATAATGGAGCTAAAACGATTAAGTTTGTGGACCGTACCTTCAATATCAGCAGAAGCTATGCGCTGGAGATGTTCCGTTTTCTGATTGATGAGCATCGGCCGGGGACTGTCTTTCAATTTGAGATCACTGCTGATATCATGAGGCCGGAAGTCATTGATTTTCTCAACAAGGAAGCCCCTCCTGGACTATTCCGTTTTGAGATCGGCGTCCAGTCGACAAATGATGCAACAAATGAATTGGTCATGAGAAAACAGAACTTTGCCAAATTGACAAGGACGGTTACAATGGTCAAAGACGGCGGAAAAATCGATCAGCATCTTGATTTGATTGCGGGTCTGCCTGAGGAAGATTATGATTCGTTTAAGAAGACCTTTAACGATGTGTTCGCCATGAGGCCAGAAGAGCTTCAGCTTGGTTTCCTGAAAATGCTGCGCGGAACAGGCCTGAGGCTGAGTGCAGAAAAGCACGGATACACTTATATGGATCATTCGCCATATGAAATCCTCGGCAATAATGTACTGCCATTTGAAGATATTATCAGGATCAAACAGGTTGAAGATGTTTTGGAAAAATACTGGAATGACCATCGCATGGACCATACTATTGAGTATTTGACTACCCGTTCGTTCCCGACCCCTTTTGACTTTTTCCAGGAGTTTGGAGGTTATTGGGAAGAGATGGGCTGGTCCAGGATCGGTCATCAGCTCGAAGATCTATTCCGCAGGCTGCAGCAATTCCTCGAATATAAGCAGCTGGAAGATCTAAGGGTCATTGAAGGCCTTATGAAATTGGACTATCTTGCAAACCAGAAGTATAAGCCTAGAAAACCATGGTGGGAAGCCGGCTATGAAAAGAGCGATCGATCCGCTCTCTATCAGGAAATTGCAAGGAACCCAGCTTCATTGGGCAGCCAATTTGAAAATCTGCGCCTGAGCGAGAAGGACCTTCACAAACATACTCTTCTTGACCAGGTTGAATTTGATATCAGCGCGTATCTGGAAACGGGAGAAATTATACGGGAAGCTTCCAGTATCATCGCCTTTTTCGATGCTTCAAATGAACAGACACAAATTTTTTCTTGCACCAAAAATACACTTAAACCAGCTTAATTTCTGAAAAAAAGCCTGAAACTGCTGCAGTTTCAGGCTTTTTTGTTCAGAATGACCGTTTCAAGCCGTGTGCTGTGCTCAGAGCCGGCTGAATTTAGGTTTTGTAACTGGCGCGGATATATTATTTACCAATTGAAGCCTTTATTTGTTTAAAGATAAAGTTTTTTTAGTCATTTCCCAGATATTTTAATCATTTCCTGATTTTTTCCACCAAATCCTCAAAACCGGTCCAAATCGGCCGCACGGTCATCTCTTATTTACTGTTTCTTTCCTTCTGGTTCTTCTCCCTGAAGGCATCTGGATGTTCGTAGAATTTGCTTGCGTTCATGTCCCCAAATTCCAGGCCGAACTCAACATTGGAGGTCTCCTGCTTCAAGTCACCCTCAGGTTTCCTTTTCATCAGCCCCTCCCCTTTCTTCCCTGCTTGGAATTCCGGTTGGCTCCTTTAGCAGTCTCTTCCCCATGTGTAAACTCTGCGGAGAATTCTGATTCTGCAACATTTTTCTTCGGCGTTTTAGAATATTTTTCTACCGCATCATGTTCAGCTTTTCGCTTCGCCATATTGATTCCTCCTAAGTCATTGTTTCTCCTATATTTTCTTCGTTCCACCCCGAAAGAATTCTTTCTTGCTCTTTCCTTTATTTGCAGGTCCTGCTTCTTTATAAAATAGAAGCCAGCTTGAAAAAATAATACTTGTCCAGCTCTGTAGCCTAACCTCTTCGCATTAAAGAAAGGATGTGCACATAACAGATGAAAAAAGGGAAGCAGATTGGCATTGATGGCACACTGCCCCACCAAATATCCGCTCCCAGCTTAAAAGGGACGCATCTGAAGCTGGAAGAGCCATTCAAAAACTCTTTTGGGGTTACAATCGGCGACAGCTTCTACGCTTCAGAAAACTCCCCGCTGGAACAATGGACCGATGAAACCGACCCTGCTGTCATGTCAGGGGAACAATGGATCCACCCGACAAACGACATCGGCTGGAATACAGACGAAAACAGAGAACTCCTCGAAAAAAAACAAAAACCCCAAAGCTCCCCCTTCATGCACCCTGAAAAAGACGTGAGCAGGGGAACGGATTAAATGAAGTGCGGAAGCGGCTTGCCCAGAGCCGACAAGCATAAGACGCTTCAGGATAGAAGGCGTTCTTTGCCTTCAATCCTGAAGTGGCTTATGACTCGAGGGCTAGCGCCTGGAGCTGGACAAATCGAAGTGCGGAAGCGGCTTGCCCACTAAGGAACGCAGACTAAAAACCACGTACTGCGGCAACGTCTGCATAACCCACATCCCGTGGCTTATGATGACTCGAGGCCCGGGTTTTGGGGCTTTTGCCCAGATAAAAAAGCATATAACCATGGTTATATGCTTTTACCCAATGATGACTCTTTCCTTTGGATAATGATAGATTGACTTCTTTTCTTTTCCTCCAATGATGAATAAGAAGGAAGTCAGCCCAATTCTTCCAATGAACATCAGTATGATGATCACGCACTTCCCGACCGCTGACAGATCGGGGGTTATCCCCATCGACAATCCTGTCGTTCCGAAGGCCGAACACACTTCAAAAATAATAGCTGTCACGCTATGGGCCTCAGTCAGACTGAGCACAATAACTGCAAAGAAACACATGCCGACAGCTAAAATGGTGATGACCAGGGATTTTAATACATCATCCTGATGGACTTCCCTTTTAAATACTTTAATATCCCTGTTCCCATGGGCAAACTGATAAAGAAAGAGGACATTCAGGGCGAAAGTCGTGGTCCTGATCCCTCCACCGACCGAGCTTGGGGAAGCTCCGATGAACATTAGCCCGCTCAGAAGCAGCTGGGTAGACTCCGCAAAATCATTGACATTCAAAGTCGAAAGGCCTCCGCTCCTGGTTGTGGCAGATTGGAAGAAAGCATAAAAGAACGTTTTATGCCAGCTCATTCCGCTGAAGTAATGCCTTCCTTCCAGGAGGAGGATTAGAACCGTCCCAACCACCAGCAGCACGGCAAAGGTGGCGCTCGTCAGCTTTGTGAATAAGGAAAAGCGGAAGTTTTTATAATCTCTCCGGTCAAAAAGGTAATGCTTTACTTCTATCAGAACAGGAAAGCCGATTGCCCCAAGTGTGATCAGGATTATATGTATAAGCTGTACAAAATAATCATCCGCATAAGGGATCAAGGAAGCACCGGTAATATCAAAGCCTCCGTTTGTCGTAGCACTGACCGAAGCGAACAGGCCGTGCAGCATGGCTTCCTGGAATGTATCATAATAACTGAGGAAGTGCACACCCAGTATAAGTGCCCCCGCCGCTTCTATAATCAGGATCAGCTTCAGGATTTCCCTGATCAAATTGACCAGGCCCGACAGGTTCGACTGGTTATGGTCGACCATGATGAGCCGCCTTCCCCTTAAACCGATTTTCTTGCCTAGCAAGATCCAGAAAAAAGTACCCAGCGTCATGATGCCGATTCCCCCGAATTGCAGGACGAACATCAGCATAAAGACCCCGAAGGTACTGTATGTTTCAGATATATTTATAACTGAAAGCCCCGTTACACTAACGGCACTGACAGCCGTGAAGGCCGAATCGAGCCAGGAAACCTCAACACCGGGCTGATGGACTGCAGGAATGCGCAGCAGCAGCACCGAAATGGTGACAGCAAGCAAATAGTAGCCGGTGATAACCTGGGCAGGGGATAATTTATCCAGCCTTTCTTTTATTTCATCCCACATTATGATCTTTCCCTCCTAAATTGCCTATCCCCTATCATAAAGAAAAACAGAAGGGTTTAAAAGGATTATGAGGCTATTAGCGTGATTTTTTTTATTTTTATATAATTAAGTATAAAGATAATAATTATATCAACAAAATCAGGAGGCTCGATCATGCTTTTGCCAGCACTTGCCGAAAAGATCCTTCGCGAGGTCCGGGGGGTCTTGAAAGAAGAAATCATCGTGGTCAATACAGATGGAATCATCGTTTCAAGCACATCTCCAGATAGAGTTGGAGCCTTCCATGAAGGAGCACTCCAGTCTGTTAAAAAACGGGATAAAAGAATCATCACAGCAGATGATGAAAAAAAGCTGAAAGGCGTCAAAGCCGGGATCAATCTTCCTGTTTTCTTTCAAAAAGAAGTTGCCGCAGTGATTGGGATCACAGGCGACCCGGAAAAGGTAGCTCCTTACGGTGAAATTATCAGAAAAATGACAGAGCTTTTAATCAGCGAAAATTTCTACAGCGAACAGATTGACTGGCAGTCAAGGGCCCTTGAAGGCTTTGTCTTTGATTGGCTCCAGGAGCGGGGGCACGGCAGTTCTTTTATAGACAGGGCGCTTATGCTTAAGGTCGATACCAGGCTTGACCGGCTGGTGTTTATAGCAGAATTCCTCGAACCTGAAAAGATTCCTTCAAGGGAAATCTGGCAAAGGCTCCTATCCTGGCCAGAAAAAAACAGTAATGACCTTTTCATACGCTGGGGTCATGATCGAATTGTTGCGCTCTTCGCACATCATTCAGAAGAGCACATCCAAAGGCTTGAGGACAGAGTATCCAGGTATTACAGCTATCTCGACAGAAGTTCCGGTTCTCCGCTTTCTGGAGGGGCTGGGCAGCCGGCCGCTTCCTCTGCACTCTCCCGTTCCTTCAGGCAGGCGGAACGGGCTGTGAAGGCTGCAAAGAAAGCCAGGGGCCTGAGATTTGATAAAAATCTTACCTTGGAGATGCTGATGGATGAAATCAAGCCTGAAACCAAATTGGATTATATTAAAAGGACCATCGGACCCCTGCAGCAGCACCCCGACGTACTTGCAACACTGAAAGAGCTGTTCAGGCAGAACCATTCATTGAAAAAGACTGCTGAAAGCATGCATATACATATCAATACACTTCACTATCGCCTTAGGAAGATTGAGGATCTGACTGGGCTGGGCACGGGAAATGCACAGCAGCTGTTCATCCTTTATATGGCATGCCTGCTATTGGATGAACATACAAATGATCACTAATTAAGCGGATAATATTCGTATTAATATCTATAGAAATTCTAAATATCCTTCCATATAATGAAGCTAAAAGTACTGCCGGCAGAAGCCGGCTGCAACTGGAGGCTCCTGTTATGATACCGAAAGCTGCTAAAGAGAAATTGACAGCGATTGCAGGCATAGACCAATATGATGACTCTAATGCGGTGCGCCTGGTTTATTCCTATGATGCCACCCCGAATTTTCAATCCCTCCCTGATGCGGTCATTAGCCCGCGAAATACAGGCGAAGTATCTGAAATTGTAAAAGTATGCAGCGAGTATTCCATTCCCATCGTCCCAAGAGGCTCGGGCACAAATTTGTGCGCCGGCACAAGCCCGACCGAGGGCGGGCTTGTTATTCTGTTCAAGCATATGAACAGAATTCTTGACCTTGATGAAGAGAATCTCGCCATTACTGTTCAGCCCGGGCTTGTCACACTTGACTTGATACGCGAAGCAGAAGCAAAAGGACTTTTTTATCCTCCTGATCCAAGTTCCATGAAAATATCTACAATCGGAGGAAATATAAATGAAAACTCCGGCGGATTGCGAGGCCTTAAATATGGTGTGACCAGAGATTATGTCATGGGCCTTGAAGTGGTCCTGGCCAATGGGGATGTCATCAGGACGGGAGGCAAGCTCGCAAAGGATGTGGCGGGCTATGACTTCACCCGTCTTTTCACAGGCTCTGAGGGTACACTTGGGATTATAACCGAAGCGACTTTGAAGCTGATCCCGATGCCGGAAACTAAAAAGACGATGCTTGCCCTTTACCAGGACCTTGAAGCAGCCGCGAAGACGGTTTCAAAAATCATAGCCAATAAAATCATCCCTGCAACATTAGAATTCCTTGATCAGCCGACACTCGAAGTTGTGGAAGAGTTCGCACAGATCGGACTGCCTACAGATGTCAAAGCAGTTTTGCTGATTGAGCAGGATGGACCTCGTGAAGTTGTCGAGCGTGACATGGCAAAGATGGAGAACATTTGCCGGGAAGAGAGTGCTGTTTCTGTCCAGGTGGCCAAGACGGCCTCCGAGGCAGAGGCGCTGACGGCTGCGAGAAGAGCCGCCCTTTCAGCCCTTGCAAGGCTCAAGCCCACCACCATTCTTGAAGATGCTACGGTCCCCCGCTCTGAAATTGCCAATATGGTAAGGAGCATCAATGAGATTGCCAGTAAATATGACCTGAAAATCTGTACTTTCGGCCATGCCGGAGATGGAAATCTCCATCCTACCTGTCCGACGGATGCAAGAAATAAAGAAGAGATGGAAAGGGTGGAAAATGCTTTTGCCGAGATTTTTGCAAAAGCCATCGAGCTTGGAGGAACTATAACAGGCGAGCATGGCGTGGGAGTCATGAAAGCCCCTTATCTTGAACTTAAATTGGGAAGCGAAGGCATTGCTGCCATGCAGGCCGTCAAAGCAGCCCTTGATCCGAAGAATATCATGAACCCGGGGAAAATATTTGCCAAAGACAGCAGGAAACGTGTGGTGGTATCTAAATGAGTACAGCAATTGAACGGCAAAAGATCCAAAGTGAGTTCAGCAGCAGGATGGATGAGGATGAAATGCTGAACTGCATGCGATGTGGTTTCTGCCTCCCCTCCTGCCCCACTTACATCACTTCAGGCTTTAAGGAGGAGCATTCTCCAAGAGGCCGAATCGCACTGATGAAAGCTGTAGCGGACGGGCTGATCGAGCCGGACAGCGATGTAGAGCGATCCCTGGATTTATGTCTGGGCTGCAGGGCATGTGAGCCAGTTTGTCCCTCAGGTGTTAATTATGGGCACCTTCTCGAGGAAGCAAGGGATATTATCAGCCAGAATAAAAAGTACTCACTCCCTGTCAAGGCGATCAGGAAGACTGTTTTCCATGGGCTGTTCCCGCATCAGGAAAGAATGACGGCAGCGGCCGGCCTCCTATCCGTGTATCAGCGGACCGGCCTGCAAACCGCTGTTAGGAAAATCGGTTTTATGAAGCTCTTCCCTGACAGTCTTGCAGCAATGGAAAAAGTACTCCCTGCTGTCCCTTCCTACAAGGATATGAAGAAGCGTCCCGAAAAGCTGCCAGCTCATGGGAAGCCAGTGAAAAAGGCAGCATTTTTCTCCGGCTGCCTGATGGACACCATTTTCATGGGGACAAATGACGCGACCATGAAGCTGCTGCAGATGGCCGGCTGTGAAATCGTCATACCCAAGTCACAGGCCTGCTGCGGGGCCCTTCATGGACACAGCGGGGAAAAAGAAAAAGCCAGGGAGCTGGCAAAACGGAACATCGCTGCCTTTGAGGAGACGGGAGCAGATTATATCATAACCAATGCAGGCGGCTGCGGAGCTTTCCTTGTAGATTACGATCATCTCCTGAAAGATGAACCGGAATGGAAAATCCGCGCTGAGAGCTTTACAAATAAGATCAAGGACATTTCCCAGATCCTATTTGAATTGGATTTCCATAAAAACCATAAGTTGACCCTTCCCCATCAGATTCTTACGTACCAGGATTCCTGCCACCTCCGCAATGTGATGAAAACGGCGGCTGCACCGCGCATGCTCCTGGGCTCTATCACCGGGGCAGAGTACCGGGAAATGAAAGATGCGGACAGGTGCTGCGGCTCAGCGGGAATTTATAATATTGTTGAATCGGAAATGTCCATGCAGATTCTTGATTACAAAATGAACCAGGCCAGAACAACAGAAGCGGCAGTCATTGTCACTTCAAATCCTGGCTGCCTTCTTCAGATGAAGCTTGGGATTGAGCGTGAAGGGGCGGCAGGCCATGTCAAGGCAGTCCATATTGCAGACCTGCTTTTAGAAGCAGCAGAATATGCCGCAGCCGGGGCACAGACAGCAAGATAACATTACCAAACATGAAAAAACTCCACAGCTCCATACTACTGATACAGGGCCTTAAGCTCTGCATCAATATGGAAGGAGCTGAAACTCAATATGGCAAGAAGCAGCAATAAACTGCTCGTTCCCGGCATTGAGCAGTATCTTGATCAAGTCAAATACGAAATTGCTCAGGAATTTGGCGTTAATCTGGGTTCAGATACAGTTTCCCGCTCAAACGGTTCTGTTGGCGGAGAGATTACAAAGCGCCTTGTACAACAAGCCCAATCCCAGCTTGCTGGACGGAACGAACAATAATAATAAAATATAAATGGCAAAAAATCCGGCTGCCTTCAGCCGGATTTTCCATTACTCCCTTTTTGCCCCTTATCATGTCCGTTATTGCCATTCCCATGTCCATCTTTGTCGGGCGGAGGGGAACCTTTTTTATTGCCACTATTCTCCGGCTTTTCGTGCTTTTCATGCTTGTCATGTTCCTGTTTTCTTTGTTCTTCCTTTTTTTGTTTGTCCCGCTCCTTGTTTTCGTCCTGCCTTTTTTCAGGCTTTGCTTTGCGGGCATCATCTTTCCTGTCTGCTCCCTTATTCTTTCCTTCCGGCTTGGAAACAGGACGTTTTGGAACGTGAGACGAAGGCTTTATATCGCCTGCCCCCTTCTTATCTTTCGCCTTATCGGCGCTCCCGCTATTCTGCTGCTCTTGTTTCCTTTTAATACTTTCAGCTTTCTCCCTTGCAGCTTCTTCTTTTTCCCGTTCCCTTTCCTCCAGCTGCTGCTTCCTTTCTATTTCCTCTTCTATAAATTTACCGGCAGTCAGCCCTTTTTCTTTGGCCTTCTCCCGTTCACCTTCAGTTGCTTCGACCACTTTGACTTCAAGATTTTCTGCTTCTGCAGTTTCTTTGATGCTTTCAACCTGACTGTTCAGCTTCTTGCTTTCAGTGGAATCCTTGCTGACTTCTTTCTTCAGTACAGAAGCGATAATCATTTCTTCGTGCTCTCTCAGATATCCCTGCTGCTGGGCCAGACTAAGGATCTTCCGTGTTACATAGCCGGCACTTTTTCCCTTCCAATCCTCCAAGAGACTGAGCAATTTCCTGCCCTCCTGATTATAAGATTGAAGCTCCACTACAGACAGTTCCTTGTCGACACCCAACTCGATGCTCGGGTTTACATCAATTGTCATATAGGCGTATACTTCGCTGTTGTTATTAAAAGGAATGACAAGAGATAGAACAAGAAGGCAGGCCATGGCGGCAGCGGCAATCAGTTTCTTTCTTGCCGCCAGGCGTGAAAAGAGTCCTTTCCCGTCTTTTTCTGCATTTTCAACAGGGTAGAAGTAGATTTCTTCCCCTATCTGATGATGTCCTTCTGTATTAAGGGCACGAAGAAATTCGCCTTCGGGAGTAAGCATCGTCATAAAACGTCCCTCAATTTCAAGGATGACCCCTTTTTTCACGTTTTCAGCACCCCTTTTATATACTCCTGTAAATACACATAATCTCCCATTAAAATAAGGGAAACAGCAATGATATACTTCCTGTTCCTTTCAATCGTTTTTCTGCTCACTGCTGCAGTGCCTTCCAGCTGCTTGATGGGAAGGCGCTTTTTTTCCTGCAAATAGGAAGCCAGCTCTTTGTCCCTGACAAGTGCCGATGCTATTTCCATCGCATTTTTCCGCGCATCTGCATGTTTTGGGGACTGATCTGCAATTTCAGCAAAAGTTAATCCATATTCTTTGAGAAGAGCTGTAAAGTGAATGATTTCATCCCGTCTAAGCTCTTGCTCTGTTTTTTTCACGAACTCTTCAATCGACAGCCTGTCTTCCACAAGACTGGCTGAAGCTTGTTCATCAGCACTTCCACTGCTGCCTTCAAAGCTGACATTCATATGCCTTGCCTGCTGCCTGATATAATCAATGACCCTTCGCTTGATTATGATTTCGGCAAATCCCAGGAGGGAACTGCCCTTCTCGGGACTGTATTTACGGACCGCTTCATCAAAGGCAATCAGCCCGATGCTGTACTCATCATCAGACTCATGGATATAGCGTCTGCAGACGGAGGATACGGTTTTTGCAATAAAAGGTTTGTATGACTCTATCAGTTCATTAAGCAGCCGGCTGTCGCCCTGCTGGATTTTTATTACGGTTTTTTCTAGTGTCTGTTTTTTCTTAGTGATGAATAAATAACCGAGCATATCCTCACCTCTCCACCAGCACATTATATCATATGCCAAATAACAGCCAGCAAGGGGAAGGATTGAAGAGAGAAATAAGGAATATTTTCACTGCTAACATAAAGCTTCGCCCGGAAAGAGGAGCTTTTGGGGGTGGTTTGGTGATTGCTCATGAACGGCGAAAACCTTTGCTGATTCAGCAAAGGTTTTTTATTGGCCCCCCTGTATGCATTTCACGCTGCTTTTCTTCGCAGGAACAATAGCAGGGCCCTTAGCGCAAAGCCCGCCACAAGCCCGGGAATAAGGAAAATCATCGGCAAAAAGACCGGGCCAAACAAGATGCCAAAAAGCTTGAGCCTCACCGAATACATAAGACCGACAGTTACAAAATAGGCTCCGAAGACAAAGGGGAGAAAAGACAATTCTTCCTGTGCAGGCATAGCTTCTTTATAAGCATCCCACATGGCAAACATATACAGACAAGGGTAAAACATCAGCCACTGATAATCAAGGACTGCAGCCGCCTTATCAATTTCCCACAGGAAACTGTGCATGATAGCCAGATTAAAGTTGCTGAAAACGTTGATGAGAACTTCAAGTGCCACAAAGAGAACACCTTTTACATAGTGACCCGTCAGCAGCTGGCTGAAACCGGGCAAAGCAATGCTCCAAAAAATGGCTTCTAGTTTTCCGACTTTTTTCATTCATTATCACCAGCTATATTTCTATAGTGGTATCATGCACCAAAGATCTCTCTTTTATCACAAATACCTGAACTTGCTTCAAAATGCCTGCTAGGAGTACAGCTTATGCACCTGGAAACGCGGATCAGATTTATGCAGCCTGTAAAAAGAAACCATCGACGGGATGCCTTCCTTCAGATCAGGGCAGCGAATTCCTGATCCCTCCAGATCGGTCTGTGCTATTGAACAATCAAAGCGTCCCTGCCAGGTAAAGTAGTCAAGCGCTTCCTGCTCCACACCAAGGTAATTCCTCAGCTTTTTGATGCGCAGCGCCCCTCTGGCAGCACTCAGAGGGAAGCTGCCAGCCGGTCTTTTCCCGCAAAGCTCCACCATCAGCATTTCGTACAGATCGGAAACTTGATATGGATTCGGATCTGTAAGGTGGTAGGTCTTATCCCTCCCAACAGCTGATGTCCCAAGGAATACGGCTGCTTTAATGATATAATCCACCGGCACCAGATTGATAAAAGCTTCCCCTTTCCCGAGCATGGGCAGGAATGGCAGCCTGCTCAGGCGGTCCATAAAATTCAGAATAAAATACGGCCCGTCGAACTTGATGGTTTCCCCTGTTACAGAATGCCCCTTTACAATCCCGGGCCTTAAGATGGTAATCGGTATTTCACCTTTAGCGTTTTCAACAATGACTTCGGCAAGATATTTTGTTTCTTCATAATGGTTTTTGAACCCGGGCGGCTCTGTCAGCTCATCCTCCATCAGCAGCCCATCCCTTTTTCCAGCCACATAGGCAGTACTGAAATAGACGTATCTTTCAAGCATCTCCAACGTTCCTGCAAATTCTGTTACATGCCTCGTCCCTTCAACATTTACCTTATAAGCAATATCCTCAGGCACCGCCAAATCATAAATGGCGGCCAGATGAAAAAGATGGGTGATGCTTTCCCTGAGGAATGCTAAGTCCTGCTGGCCGATACCAAGCCCAGCCCTGGTAATATCTCCAGTAATGATTGAAAAGCACTCGCGCCCTGCACCGGTCTCGCCGCAGATCTTCCTGATTTCATCCTTTGCGGCCGCTTCCATTTCCCACAGGCTTAAAACGCTGATATGTACATTCCCTTGCTCTTTAATAAGTACCTCCCTGACTAGCCGGGAGCATATAAAACCAGGAAACCCCGTGAAAAAATAATGCCTCTCCTTCATTGGACCGCCTCTTTCTATCATAGATTTACTCAAATTGTAACCGGTCATACCAGCTTCAAACAATATATTTCTGATAATTCAAATATCTAACCCCGCAAAAAAGCCTCTCTCCAAAGAGAAAGGCTTTTCAGCGTTATGGAGTTTTTAAAAATTATTTGTCCTTTTGATCCTGGTCCTGCTGTTTTCTTTCGTCATCTTTTACTGCCCTCAGCAAATCCTCAAGCATGGCAGCCATATCTTCGCGGCTGTAATTTTTATTGCTTTCTGCTGGAACCTTCGGAACGTCACTTTGCCCTTTTGGATCTTCGTACCTTTCTTCAAGGAGATAGGCAGGAATCAAGTGGCCGTCAGGTGTGGCATACATCTTGTTGAGCTTCCTTGTATCTTTATCAAAGAAGCTGTAGACGACAGGGATGACGAACAGCGTCAGGAAGGTGCTGCTGATCAGGCCGCCGATTACCGTGATGCCCATCGGCTGGTTAATCTCAGCCCCCTCGCCAATCCCCAGCGCAAGCGGGATCAGTCCGAGGATCGTCGTAAGTGCTGTCATGAGGATAGGTCTTGCCCTGTCTTTTACAGAAACGACAATGCTGTCATAGGTTTTCATGCCGCTTGCCTTTTTCTGATTGATATAGTCAACAATGACTATGGCATTATTGACCACTATGCCGGCAAGGACTATGATGCCGATGATGGCAGTCAGGCTGACAGGAGTGCGTGTCGCGGTCAATGCAATCGCTACGCCAATGACCATCAGCGGAACTGTGAACATAATGACGAACGGATATTTCAGTGATTCGAATTGGGCCGCCATCACCAGATAGATAAAGACAACCGCCAGGATGAATGCCAGGAGCATATCATCAATGGAAGATTCCAGGAGCTCCCGGTCACCGCCGAAGACAATTTCTGTTTCTTCCGGCAAATCCAGATCAGCAATCTCATCATCAACCAGATTAGAAATAGCCCCGAGGTTTGTTGAGGTCTTATATTTCAGGGTAAACTGGACAGCGTCCTGCTGGTTGATCCGCTGTATATTGACCGGCCCTTCGCCTCTTTCAATAGCCGCTACCTGGTCCAGGGTTGTATAGCTTCCATCAGGCTTACGCAGCAGGAGTTTTTTTAAATTATCAAGATTTTGGGTAACTTCAGGATCATATTCTACGAAAACGCCATAAATATTGGAGCTCTCATCAATGATCTGGGTTGCCTGGTTTCCTCGTGTCACATCATTGACAATCATGGCAACCTGGGCAGGCGCCAGCCCTGCTGCCCTTGCCTTTTCCCGGTCGACCGTGATTTGGATTTCTTCTACCGTATCCATCAGGTCTGTGGAAAGTTCGTTCACGTCATCAAGGTCTTTGAGTGAATTGTAAATTTTGTCTACCGATTCATTCAGCCGCTTTTCGTTTGTATCACGAACGCTGAACGAGAGAGTATTCGGCGCGGATCCTGCGGAAGACTGCAGATTGAATGAGACCTCTGCCGTGCTGTTGGCCTTCTCTGCCGCTCTCTCCAAGTCCCTCTTCACATCGTCGACAAATTCAAATGTAGAGCGGTCCCTCTCCTCCAGATCCTTCATTTTTACATAAAGCTCAGCCACATTCGGATTGCCGGAGCCTCTGAAAGAAGATTCCTGGGTTGTACCGATCAGGCTGACATATGTCTCAACATCGTCTTCTTCCTTCAGCTGCTCCTCAAGTGCAGCCATGACCTTTTCTGTTTCTGTAAGAGCTGAGCCATTTTCAAGATTGACCCTGACGCTGAAGAAACCTTCGTCCGAATTAGGAAGGAACTGTGTGCCGACCGTCGTGATCCCATATCCGCCTCCGGCGAGCAGGACCAGCATGATAATCAGGACAGCAAGCCTGTTGCGCAGAGCCCATTTGACAGAACGCTCAAGCCCCTTCATAATGGCCGACTCCTGGCGCTTTTCTTCCAGATTGGTTTTCGGCGCCTTCAGCAGCCTGCTGGCAAGCATCGGCACAACAGTCAAAGCAACGACAAGCGAAGCAAAAAGACTGAATGAAATGGTCAAAGCAAATTCAGTGAAAAGCTGGCCGATGATTCCTGTAATAAAAACGACAGGCAGGAACACTGCCACAGTGGTGAGGGTGGAGGCTGTAATTGCAGCACCTACTTCTCCTGCACCGTCTCTTGCCGCTTCTTTTGGATCTTTCCCCATCGATAGATGCCTGTAGATATTCTCAATCACAACGATTGAGTTATCAACGAGCATTCCGATCCCCAGCGCCAATCCGCCAAGGGTCATGATATTTAGGGTGAAATTTGAAAAGTACATCAGCACGAATGTGAAGATAACAGAATACGGGATGGCAATCCC
This sequence comes from Bacillus sp. MMSF_3328, assembly GCF_030733525.1. Classification (NCBI taxonomy): domain Bacteria; kingdom Bacillati; phylum Bacillota; class Bacilli; order Caryophanales; family Bacillaceae; genus Bacillus; species Bacillus sp. MMSF_3328. The sequence goes on from NZ_JASHIV010000012.1 coordinate 64,415, forward strand.
GATGATCAGCGGGCTTTTGACATTTTTCAAAAAGAAAAACAGAACAAGCATCGCGAACAGGCCGCCTAAGAGAAGGGAAGTTGAGATATTACCGATCGCCTGCTGGATATAATCTCCCTGATCAAACAGAATATCAGACTCAATCCCCTCATATTGATCTTTTTCAAGCAGTTCGTCGAGCTGGCTGATGAACTCCTTCGACACCTCTGCAGTGTTTGAATCAGACTGCTGCAGGACGCTTAAGAGGACGGAAGGCTCCTGATTCGTCCTTGTTATCGTACGGTCGTCCTGGTTGACAAGCTGGACACTGGCCACATCCTGAAGGAGAACTTCATTTCCATTGGACGGATTTGCGGCTACCACAAGTTTTTTTAAGATATCAACTGAATCAATGCTGCTGATTACCCTGGTAGTCAGCTCCTTGCCGCCTGTTAAAATCGTATCCCCCGGAAGGGAAATATCGTTTGCCTGAATGGTATCTACGATATCAGACTGGCTGAGCCGGTATTCCCTCAGCTTGTCCTGGTCCAGTTCAACCCTTACTTCCTTAATACTGGTGCCGGAAAGGTTGACGCTGGCCACACCGTCTACCTTTGTGAGCTCCAGCTCCAGCTGTTCGGCAATGCTCCTTAATGATTCCTCATCGCTGTCAGAGCTCAAAGAAAGCTGGATGATCGGAAACTGGGAAGGATCAAATTTCAGGAAGCGCGGTTTATCTACATCGTCCGGCAGCGGAGTCTGATCCAGCCGCTGGATGATTTCCGACTGCACTTCGTCAATATCAGTCGTCCAGGAAAATTCCAGGAGTACAAGATTGGCGCTTTCCTGTGACGTTGCGGTCATTGTTTTTAAACCAGGAAGTGTAGCAAGACTCTGCTCCAAAGGTTTTGTCACCTTTTCAGATACCTCTTCCGGGCTTGCTCCCTGATAATTGGTCACTACAACACCGACAGGCGGATTTATGTCCGGTATCAGTTTCAAAGGAATGTTCAAAAGGGACACCACCCCTAAAACGAGAACCAGAGCCATCGTAACAAGTGTAAAAATCGGCCTTCGGATCGAAAAATTGCTTATCTTCACTTATGCTGCTCCTTTCGTCTGCAGAGCCGGACACGGGCCGGCATTCAATATTGTGCAATAGTTTAACTATATAAGAGGGAAAAACGGGATGCAAGTATGGAGGAGCCTGTGAATATGTTGCCTCCACATAGGCTGTGTGACTGCCATTTTTCACGCCTGGTTATGTATCCAGATGCCCGGCGGGATACATGTCTTCTTCTTTTCTCAGCCGTGTTATGTATCCCGGATGCCCGGCGGGATACATGACTTCTTCTTTTCTCAGCCGTGTTATGTATCCCGGATGCCCGGCGGGATACATGAATTCTCTTTTCTCAGCCGTGTTATGTATCCCGGATGCCCGGTGGGATACATGAATTCTCTTTTCTCAGCCGTGTTATGTATCCCGGATGCCTGTCGGGATACATGCCTTCTCTTTTCTCAGCTGTGTTATGTATCCGAGATGCTTGGTGGGATACATGACTTTACTTTTTTCCGCCTGGCTATGTATCCCGGATGCCCGGTGGGATACATGACTTCTCTTTTCTCAGCCGAGTTATGTATCCCGGATGCTTGTTGGGATACATGACTTCTCTTTTCTCAGCCTGGTTATGTATCCCGGATGCCCGGCGGGATACATGACTTCTTCTTTTCTCAGCCGTGTTTTGTAACCGAGAAACCCTTTAGGATACATCTTTACCTTTTTCAAAGTCGAACCCTGTACCAGGGTTCAGCTAACGACATCGGGGATGTATGTTGGTTCTCCCAAAAATGTTATGATAAAAAAAAGAGAATGGATTGGAGGCTTAGATGATGGAATTTGATAATGGCCATTATTTTAAAAGCATTATACTCAGAAGAAATGATATTCCTTCATATTCCAGATATCCCTTTAGCCTTCCTGCCGTGAAAAACCTTGACAACCTGCCCCTTCATCCTGATGTAACCTTTATAGTCGGCGAGAATGGGATGGGAAAGTCCACTCTCCTGGAAGCTATTGCAATCGCAGCAGGCTTTAATCCGGAAGGAGGGTCGCTTAATTTCAGTTTTTCTACACATAACTCCCATTCGGAGCTCGAGCAGTACATCAGGCTTTCAAGGGGATCGGAGCGTCCTGAGGATGGTTTTTTTCTAAGAGCCGAGAGCTTTTACAATGTGGCTTCTTATATTGATGATCTTGATAAGGAATCTCCCGGTATTCCTTTGATCGAATCTTTCGGAGGGACTTCCCTTCATGAACAGTCGCACGGCGAGGCCTTTTTTGCCACCTTTCTGAATCGCTTCCGCGGAAAAGGGATTTATATTCTTGACGAGCCTGAAGCAGCCCTGTCTCCGCTCAGGCAGCTTTCGATGGTTTCGCGCATCCACGAACTGGCCAAAGACCGTTCTCAATTCATCATCGCAACCCACTCCCCCATCATCATGTCGTATCCTTCTGCCAAAATTATTGAGCTGACAGAAGAAGGGGTCCAGGAGGTCCGGCTTGAGGATACCGGCCACTTTCAATTTATGAAGCAGTTTTTTGAAAACCGGGAGAGGATGCTGCACCATTTGCTGGAAGAATGAAAAGGGAAAAAGTAAGAGGAGCGGCGATTGCCGCTCCTCTTGTTTTAAATCATTTGCCTGAAGCTTTCGTGATAGTTAACCCTGTCCATCCAAACAGCAAAGTGATGATTGGCGATAGCAGACAGAAAAAGGCGAAGGGCATATATTCGGCAGTCGGCACATTCAGCACCCCTGTCAGGAATACCCCGCAAACACTCCAGGGAACAAGGGGATTGATGACTGTCCCTGCATCCTCAAGGACTCTGGAAAGATTCTTCAGATGCAGCCCGGCCTTTTTATAAGACTCTGTGAATGCATTTCCGGTGAGCAGGATGGACAGATACTGTTCGCCAAGGAGGAAGTTGATTCCGATGGCTGATGCAGCTGTGGCACTTATAAGCGCAGGTGCCTTTACAATCAGTCCTTTGATGCCTTCAAGAAGTGCCGGCAATATGCCGAGCTTGAATAGCAGTCCGCCCATTGAGAGGGCAAGGAGGACCAGTGATACCGAAAACAGCATGCTTTCAATTCCGCCCCTAGTCAGCAGCGAGTCGAGCTCCTCCATCCCGGTATTCGACTTGTAGCCGGAGTACAGTATATTCACCATGTCACTGAAACTGAAGCTTCCCTGAATAAATGGAGCCAGGATCAAGGCGGACAATGTACTGGCAGACAGGGTGAGAATAGCTGGAACCTTACTCACAGCCAGGACAGCGAGCACTGCAAAAGGGATTATAGACTGCCAGCTGACGAGATTAAGCTCCTCAAGGCTATTCTTGATTGCAGCGATTTTTCGGAAATCGGTCTCTGCTGCTGCCGGCGAAATGATAGCAAAGAGAATAATGGATATGACAAATGCCGGGATGGTCGTCCATGCCATATTTTTAATATGGTCAAACAGATCTACTTTTACTGTCATAGAAGCGAGATTGGTTGTATCTGATAAAGGTGACATTTTGTCTCCGAAGAACGCCCCTGATATAACGGCGCCTGCAGCAGCTGCTGTGCTAAGGTCGAGTGCAGCAGCCGCGCTGACAAAGGCCGCTCCAAGCGTTGCCGCTGTCGTCAGCGAGCTGCCGATGCTGATTCCGATGACTGCTGTCACCGCAAAGGCAATGGCAAAAAAATACTTCCCGCTTACTGCCGATAGCGCCAAATGGATAAAAGTCGGAATCGTACCGCTGGCCATCCAGCTGCTGATAAGCATTCCGATAAAAAAGAAGATAAACACAGCGCCCAATCCTGACCTTGCACCCTCAGCCATACCTTCCTCCAAATCTTTCATCCGAACCTTTTTTAAAAGTCCGTATATGAGCAGGGCAATGATTGCCCCTATAATCGGCACATGGGGAACCGCCCCTGCGCCTATAATTGAGAAACTGATTACTCCGAGCAAAAGCAGGGATATTACCACAGCCTCCGCTGTACTGATTTTGATAACCGCTTGATCCTGATGCATGGTACTTCCTCCTGTTGTATGACTGGCTCCGGTCGGCAGAAATTCATTATTGCGCTGAAGACAGCACAAAAAGCCCTCTCGCCGGCTAGGGACGGAGGAGCTCCGCGGTACCACCCTAATTGAAAGGCACATCGGCCTTCCCTCTCTTCACACATAATGCCTTTGAATCGATAGCTGTACTTCAAATCGGCGCCGCCCGGGCTTTCACCAGCCGCCCAGTCTCTATTTGCTGCATTCGGCGATTCTACTATTGTCTATCCGGCAAAACTATTATACTTAAACGCTTTTTAGCGTTAAAGCGTCTATTTGTAATACTACTATAATCTCAATCAGAAATTTTGTCAAATTTTCTTTTAGAAGCATGAGGCGGGGGAAGAAGTTGCTAATATAATTTGGGAGTTGCTAATATATCCAGAAAGTTGCTAGTATAATTGAAAACTTGCTAATAAAAGGAAAAAGTTGCTAATATCCCGGAAAAGTTGCTAACAACCGAAAATTCATGCTGTCACAGCCCGCCAAAGCAGCCCCCTTCTTCAACAAATTCCGTCAGTATGAGCACAAACCTCCCAAATAATCCGGATCAGCAGCAGACATGATCGTTACCATAAAAAAAAGGCCCTGAATCCCCAGGACCTGCCGCAAATCAAATTTCTTTTTCCAGAATCAGTTCATCCCTGAGCGGAATCCCGTCAATACCAAACACAGGAATCTCCGGTTTAATTTTTCGGGCTTCTTCCACGGCGTTCCGAAGCACCTTCATTAACTGATATCCCCTTTTCTGATAAAATCTCAAAGCATTCAAATTATCGTTGGTTGTTATCAGCACCATTTTGCTGATGCCTTTTTGTTTTGCGTCAGCTTCAGCAGCTTTCAGAAGTCCTGATCCGATCCCCTGTCCTTCCATGCCGGCATCCAGGGAGATGATTTCCCTACCCTCCGCACTGTCTGCAAAAGTAATAAGGCCAATGATATTATAAGCACTGTCTATGGCTGCGAACCCGGGGAGCTCATCACAATGATAGATGCCAGTGGAAATAACCATCTGAGGACTTCCCCAATTTTCCTGGAAAAAGGCTGCTGCCTTTTCTTTATCAAGCTGATCTGCGGGGATGATCCTCATTATGAATTCACCTGCAATGCGGACTCTATTTCCTTTGCAGGGCGCCCAATATAATAGCCCTGTCCAAGATCGGCGCCAATCGATCTGCAGAACTCCAGCTCTTCTTTCCTCTCGATTCCTTCTGCAAGGACAATGATACCAAGACCGTCTGCAATATTCATGACCTTGGACAGAAATTGCTGGCTTTCAGGCCTTTGGTCGCAGCGGTCGATGAAGCTTCTGTCTATTTTCAAATAGTCGGGCTGGAGTGCTTCAAGCATTTCGAGGGTTGAAAATCCGGCCCCGACATCATCGAGCGCCACTTTCATGCCTCTTTTTTTGTATGTATTCAACACCTTTTTTAAATGGTCAATATCACTGATTTTCTCAGTCTCCACTACTTCAAAAACAAGATCTGCCGGATTGATTTCATATTTCTCGACAATCTGGAATGTGTGCTGAAGACAGAAATCCGGATTGTAAATTGTAGAAGGAAGGAAATTGATAAAGCTCTTGATTCCCGGCGGGATGATATTTTTTCTTGCTTTGATTGCGGCTTCCCTCGCCTTTTGGTCAAGCATGGACATCAGGCCAGTTTCCTCGGCTGTCTTGAAAAGGATGCCAGGCGGTATTTGCTTGCTCCCTGCCGTTCTCAGCAAGGATTCATAGCCATAAATCCTGTCTCCCTCTTTCAGGTTTATAATCGGCTGCTGATAGCTGTGAAACTCACCATGCTGGATGGTATGGACCATTTCCCGATGGCTGACCCTGGAGAATAGTTCAGATGCATTCAGGAGCTGGGCAGGCTTAGTGCCATATTGTGAAATGCCCGCTTTTAATTTTTTGGCGCTATCCCCCAGTTGCCTGCATATGGCTTCAAGCTTCGTTTCAAGTTCATCAAGGCTTTGATAAGGAGCTTTGATCCAGCTCTCCTGTTTTTGCACGCCATTAACATTCTGGTGAAAGAGGAAGCCCTCTTCTGCCAGCTGGAAAGGCAGGCCGCACTGTGCGCATAGGTGTCGAATAACAGATCCCTTCTTCCTCGTCTTTTTACCTATTTTAGCAAACTATTACAGTTTCGTCATATAATACGCTAGTCTCTTATACCCAGTAATAATGTAAAAAAACGATTCCAGCACAGGAATCGTTTTTTTTACATTATTGCTCCATATCCATCGGATTGTAAAGTTTTACATCCGGGTTTTTGTCCTGGAACCATCTCAGGGCAAAGTCATTTTCAAATAAGAACACTTTTTTGTCATATCGGTCTGTAACCAGAAGGCTCCGTGAACTGGAAAGACTCTCGTCCACATCTCCCTCAATCCATCGGGCAATCTTGCTTCCCTGCCCTTCCATCCTGACTTCCGCATTGTACTCATTTTTCATGCGGTGCTCAAAGACCTCGAATTGGAGCTGGCCGACTGCACCAAGAAGGTATTCATCTGTTTTAACTGTCTTGTACAGCTGAATGGCACCCTCCTGGACGAGCTGCTGGATCCCTTTGTGGAAGTGCTTCTGCTTCATCACATTCTTTGCAGTGACTCTTACAAACAGCTCAGGTGTGAACTGAGGCAGCTTTTCATATTGAAACTTGTTTTTTCCCACTGTCAAGGTATCGCCTATTTGGTACAGGCCCGGATCATACAATCCGATTATATCCCCGCTCACTGCCTCATCGACCGTACTGCGGTCATCTGCCATAAATTGTGTCGACTGGCTCAGCTTCAGCTGCTTGCCTGTACGAGGGATATTGATGGTCATCCCGCGCTCGAATTTGCCGGAGCAGATCCTGAGGAATGCTATCCGGTCACGGTGGGCAGGATTCATGTTTGCCTGGATCTTGAAGATAAAGCCTGAGAAATCCTCTGATAGCGGATCAATCTTACCTTCAGTGGAGTTGCGGGCCTGCGGAGACGGCGCAAAGTCCAGATAAGATTCAAGGAAGGTCTGTACACCGAAATTGGCCAGGGCGCTGCCGAAGAATACAGGCGTCAGCGTTCCATTTGCCACCTTCTCACGTGAAAATTCATTTCCTGCTTCATTCAGGAGCATGATTTCCTCAAGCGTCTGGTCGTAAAGGGAAGACTGCTTCATTGGGTGGTCCCCATCAATTTCACCATCTGCATTCAGGTCAAGGAAACGCTCAGACTCATCTACACGGAACTGTTCGATCCGGTTATGATGGCGGTCGTAGATACCGAGGAATTCCTTGCCCATCCCGATCGGCCAATTCATCGGATATGATTCGATTTCCATTACTTCTTCCAGCTCTGCAAGAAGCTCCAAAGGACTTTTCCCCTGGCGGTCAAGCTTGTTCATGAATGTAAAGATTGGTATGCCCCTCATCCGGCAGACTTTGAATAGTTTCAATGTCTGGGCTTCTATACCTTTGGCCGAATCAATGATCATGACGGCGCTGTCCACAGCCGTTAAGGTGCGGTATGTGTCTTCACTGAAATCCTGGTGCCCAGGAGTGTCCAGGATATTTACCCGGGCATCTTTATAGTCAAATTGCATCACACTTGATGTAACGGAGATGCCGCGCTGCTTTTCGATTTCCATCCAGTCGCTTGTGGCAAATTTGCCGGTTTTCTTTCCTTTAACGGTACCGGCATCGCGTATCGCTCCGCCAAACAGGAGCAGTTTTTCTGTTAACGTAGTCTTTCCGGCATCCGGGTGGGAAATGATCGCAAACGTGCGCCGTGAAAGAACTTCATCTGAAAAATTGTTAGACATGTTGTATTCCTCTCTTAATTAACTTCGTTTATTATCATAACATCTATCTTATCTTCCTGCAGGAAAGTTTGCAATCTGGGAAATCAACTTCCAGCATTCAGAATGGCTCTTCTGAACAAATTTTGCTACGATTTATTGAAAAGCACAAGCTGCCAGGCTGGACTGCAGACAGCCGGGACAGAAACGGGGGAAAAATGGATACCATTACACATACATTATTCGGGCTTGCCCTTTATGCTTCAGTTGATAAAAGCAGGCTTGAGAAAAAAGAAAAGGCCGCCTATTTGACAGCTGCTGTTGCGGCGAGCCAAATACCTGATATCGATGTGATTTCACAGCTATGGGATACACAGGGACTTTATCAGATGTGGCACAGGGGCATCACTCATTCTGTTTTCCTTACGCCGCTTTGGGCACTGCTGATTTACATGGCATGCCGCTGGATTTTCAAGGTAAAAGATCCCAAACTCTTTTTCCTGAGCTGGATAGCCGTCTTTATACATGATACGAGTGACCTGTTCAATGCATGGGGAACCGGTTATCTTGAGCCGTTTTCTGACAGAAGGATCACGTTCGGAACCATCCCGATTGTCGATCTTGTCTTCTGGGCAATCATCCTTACGGCTTTTCTCCTCTCTGTCCGGAAAAGAAAAAAATGGAGGAAGCATATTTATTTCAGGGCGGCATGGGTGCTGATGCTCCTTCATCTGGCCAGCCAAAGCATTCAGGGATATATACTTTATGAGGAATACAGCAGCCAGGACAGCGAGGTTGCACTTTCAGCCGATTTTGTGCCATGGCAGTTTACCGTTATCACCAAAAATGGCACGGAAGTCTCTCTTTATAAAGATGGATTATTTACCAGCAGGGAAAAGACTTATAGCCTTGTGTCTGCAGAGGATGCAGATATGGACAGGCTTTTCCAAGAAAACCCGAAAGCAAAGACTCTTTACGAATGGTCTCCATTTGTTGTGATAGTAGATGATGACGAACAGCTGGGGCTTTACGATCCCCGATTCTACATCAATGGCCAATCCTTCTTATTCGAAGCGATAAAAAAAGAAGCAGGGCAATAAAGAACAAAAGCGCAAGCGCCTTGATCACTTTAAGGAACGAAGACTAAGAACGCCGCGTCCTGTTGCAACATCTGCATGACCAGCTTCCTGGGGGCCTCAAGACGAACCTCCCGGAAAGGCGTTCTTTGCCTTTTTGGGAGGTTTGGCTTGTGACCTCGGCGCAGCTGCTGGACGTTGATCAAGAATTGATAGTTATCCACAAGACTTACCATTTATAATTTCGTTAACAACGAAAAAGTATGGGCAGAGAAAATAGAGCCCATACTTTTTTTAATGTCGGGCAAAATAGCACTAATTGGATTCGTCTATTAACATAGAATGGAGTGCTATTATGAATTTCATCTGGGGAATTGCCGGAATACTGACCGTACTGGTCATCGCTTTGCTGCTTTCCAACAACAGGCGGGCAATCAATCCGCGTACAATCCTGGGAGGCCTTGCCATTCAGATCCTGTTTGCATTTGCGGTCCTCAAATGGGAAGCCGGACGCAAGGCACTTAACTGGCTGACTATGGGAGTCAACAGCATCATCAATTATGCCAATGAAGGCATTAACTTTCTATTTGGCGGCCTCTTTGCAGAAGGATCAGGCGTTACATATGTTTTCGCTTTTCAAGTATTGCCGATTGTTATTTTTTTCTCCGCCCTTATATCGGTCCTGTATTACTTGAAGATCATGCAGTTCATCATTAAAATCCTTGGCGGGGGATTATCCTGGCTTCTCGGCACCCGAAAGGCAGAATCCATGTCAGCAGCGGCAAATATTTTTGTAGGCCAGACAGAGGCGCCTCTCGTTATCCGCCCCTATATTGGCCAAATGACAAACTCTGAGCTGTTTGCCGTCATGACAGGAGGGCTCGCTTCTGTAGCAGGCTCAGTTCTTGTCGGCTATTCACTTTTGGGCGTACCGCTTGAATACCTTCTCGCAGCGAGCTTTATGGCTGCTCCGGCAGGGCTGATCATGGCTAAGATCATTTTTCCAGAAACAGAGAAGAAGGAGGAGCCAAAAGAATTGGAAATGGAAAATGACAGCGATTCGACGAATGTTATTGATGCAGCCGCAAAAGGTGCCAGTGTCGGCCTGCAGCTGGCTCTCAATATCGGTGCCATGCTTCTTGCGTTCATCGCACTCGTTGCACTGCTGAATGGTTTGCTTGGCTGGATCGGCAGCTGGTTCGGATTTGGGGAACTGACGCTTCAGCTCATTCTCGGCTATATCTTCTCCCCTCTTGCTTTTGCCATAGGAGTTCCATGGGCTGAGGCTGTGGAGGCAGGAAACTTTATCGGTCAAAAGCTGATCCTGAATGAATTTGTTGCTTATTCCTCCTTCGCTCCGGAAATTCCGGAGCTTACGGACAAGACCGTTGCCATCATCAGCTTTGCTCTCTGCGGTTTTGCCAATATCTCATCCCTTGCCATCCTTCTTGGCGGCCTGGGCAATCTTGCCCCAAACCGGAGGGCCGATATCGCCCGGCTTGGGATAAGATCCGTCATCGCAGGAGCGCTTGCATCGCTCCTCAGCGCTGCTATTGCAGGGATGCTCTTTTAATCCTATAAGGAAAAAGACAGGCCGGCAGCCTGTCTTTTTCTTATTTAGTCAAATGGAAAATGATCGATTCATATGGCCTTAATGTGATTTCCCTGATGTCGGAGGGTCCATCACCATAATTTGAAAGCAGCAGCTCTGCTGTATATTCATCAGCTATTTTCCTGTCAGGAAGTGTAAAGGCTGTCTCACTTCCATAGAAATTGTTAAGTACAAGGAGTTTTTCGTCCCTGCCATTCCGGAGGTACGCAAAAATTTCAGGATGGTCCTCCAGCAGCAGCTCATAATTCCCGTAAGTGATAATATCATATTCTTTGCGGAGGCCGATCAGCTTTTTATAATGATGGAAAATGGAATCAGGATCTTTTACCGCTTTTTCGGCGTTGATCTCCTGGTAATTGCCGGCAATGCCGATCCATGGAGTTCCATCCGTAAAGCCTGCATTTCTGCTGTCATTCCATTGGACAGGCGTCCTTGAGTTATCCCTCGATTTACTTTGGAGTATTTTAAGGATTTCTTCCTCAGGCACTCCTTCTTTTCTTTTAATTTCAAAGATATTCAAGGATTCTACATCCCGGTATTGGCTGATATTTTCAAAATAAGGATTGGTCATCCCAAACTCTTCGCCCTGATAGATATAAGGGGTTCCTTGCATCATATGAATGACAGATGCAAGCATCTTGGCTGATTTATTGTGATATTCCCCATCATCTCCGTACCTTGATACAACACGGGGCTGATCATGGTTGCACCAGAACAGGGCATTCCAGCCGCCGCCTTTGTTCATCTCCACCTGCCATTTGGAGAGGATATTCTTCAGAGCAGAAAAATCGAAGTCTGCAAGCGCCCACTTCTCTCCGCCGGGATAATCTACCTTCAAGTGATGAAAATTGAAGGTCATGCTGAGCTCTTCCCGTTCCGGATTCGAATATTTCACGCAATGATCGATGCTCGTAGAAGACATTTCCCCTACAGTCATGCTGTCATGCTTTGAAAACACCTCGCGGTTCATTTCATGCATGTATTCATGGACTCGCGGCCCATCTGTATAGAACTTCCTGCCGTCCCCGGGCGGGAGCGATCCGTCGTCATCCGGGAACCGCTGATCTTTGGATATCAAGTTGATGACATCAAGGCGGAAGCCGTCCACTCCTTTGTCAAACCAGAAGTCCATCATATCGTACACTTCCTGGCGGAGCTTTTCATTTTCCCAATTCAGATCTGCCTGGGTTACATCGAACAGATGGAGATAGTACTGCCCTGTCTCCTCATCGAACTCCCACGCATTGCCGCCAAACTTGGATTCCCAGTTCGTCGGGGCGCTTCCATCCTCTTTAGGCTCCTTCCAGATATAAAAATCCCTGTAAGGATTATCTCTTGATTTCTTTGCTTCCTTGAACCAGTGATGATCTGTTGAGGTATGGTTTACAACGATATCCATGATGACTTTGATACCTCTGCTGTGCGCTTCGTTTAGCAGTGAATCAAACTCCTCCATAGTCCCGTATTCCTCGTGGATGCTGAAATAATCACTGATATCATAGCCGTTATCCCGCTGTGGAGACCGGTAGATCGGCGTAAGCCAGATAACATCAATGCCAAGCTCTTTTAAGTAATCCAGCTTTTCAATAATGCCCTGCAGGTCACCCACGCCGCTGCCGGTTGTATCATTGAAGCTTTTCGGATAAATTTGATATACTGTCGCTTTCTTCCACCAAGGTTGTTTCATCTTCGCCACCTGCCATTTTATTTTTCGTTTAGTCTGCTTATTTTTCGCCAATCAAGACAATCGCCTCATAAGGCTTAAGCTGCTGAGGCACTATGTCTTCCCTGCCTTCACTGCCATAGTTACCTGTCAGCCAGGAATATTTGATCTCTTTAAGCTCTTCAGGCAATGCCAGTTTCCGTGTATTTCCATAAAAATTACACAGCACTACAAGCACCTGACTGCCCAGGGTACGTGTGTATGCAAAAATCGCCGGATCTTCTTCCAATATCAGTTCATATTTTCCGTAGACTATAATGTCATGCTCTTTTCTGAGCCTGATCAGGTCCTGATAATAATAAAAGATGGAATTCTTATCTTCCAGGGCTTCCGCCGCATTTATATCACTGAAGTTCGGGTTAATGCCAATCCATGGAGTACCGGTTGTAAAACCGGCATTTTCCGAAGAATTCCATTGCATAGGGGTTCTGGCGTTGTCCCTTCCTTTTGCGTATATGCTTTCCATCGCTTTCCCTGCCGGCACTCCCGCTTCTGTCGATTCACGGAAATAATTAAGGGTTTCAATGTCCCGGTAATCTCCTATACCCGGAAATTCAACATTTGTCATCCCGATTTCTTCGCCCTGATACACATACGGGGTGCCCTTCATCATATGGAGCAGGGTAGCCAGCATCTTCGCCGATTCTTTGCGGTATTCCCCATCATTGCCGAATCTTGAAACAGATCTCGGCTGGTCATGGTTATTGAAATATAAAGAATTCCAGCCCGTTTCTTCAAGCTCGGTCTGCCATTTTGTCAGGCTTTTCTTCAGGTCTGAAAGGTCTAGCGGTTTAAGATCCCACTTTCCGCCCGGACCATTGTCGAGGCTTACATGCTCAAATTGGAATACCATATTCAGTTCATTCCTGTCTTCCCCTGTATAATCACGGGCCATTTCGGGCTTGACCCCAGGCATCTCTCCGACAGTCATAACATCATAATGCGAAAGGACTTTTTCGTTCATTTCCTGAAGATACTCATGGATTCTTGGCCCATTTCTATAATATTTGCTTCCTGATGCATATTTCTTGCCGGGTTTCACTTCATCATCCGGGAGGCCATCCTCCTTTGAGATGAAATTGATCACATCCATCCTGAAGCCATCAATCCCTTTATCGAGCCACCACTGCATCATATCATATACTTCCTGCCTCAGAGCCGGATTCTCCCAGTTCAAATCAGGCTGCTTCTTTGAGAACAAATGGAGGAAGTATTCTCCGGAGTTTTCGTCATATTCCCATGCAGATCCGCCGAAATTGGAACCCCAATTGTTCGGCTCCCTGCCGTTTTCCCCTTTGCGCCAAATATAATAATCCCTGTAAGGAGTTTCTTTGGATTTCTTCGCTTCTATGAACCAGGCATGCTCATCAGAGCTGTGGTTGACGACAAGGTCCATGATCAGCTTCATATCGCGGAGGTGCAACTCACTGAGCAGCTCTTCCCAATCATCCATGGTCCCGAACTCGTCCATGATATTTTTATAATCACTAATATCATAGCCATTATCATCATTGGGTGATTGATAAACAGGCGACAGCCAGATGACATCTATTCCCAGTTTTTTAAGATAGTCCAGCTTGGAAATGATGCCCTGCAGATCGCCTATGCCATCACCATTGCTGTCCATGAAGCTCCTCGGATATATCTGGTAAACAGTGCTTTCTTTCCACCATTGCCCTTTCATTTTAAAACCTCCCATTATTTCTCAGTACGTTATGTAAATAGCGATACCATGGATAGGCTTTTATCCATGGTACCAGAATAATCATTCAGCTTTTCTGAATTTGCCGAACAGGAATGTCAGCACAAACGGCACAACCAGCACGATCGCCATCCCGATAAAGAAGGACCCCCAGTTTTCGGATAAGATTGAGAAGAAGGCAGGCAGTCCGCCGACTCCGATCGATGGAGCAATGACCCCTTTAATGGTAATGAACATGCCGCCCAGGGCAGAGCCGATGACCGCTGCGATGAACGGATATTTGAAGCGCAGGTTCACACCGAACATGGCTGGCTCTGTAACTCCGAGGAAAGCTGAAAGTGAAGAAGTTGCAGCAAGTCCCTTTACTTTTTCATTTTTATTTAAGAAGAACATCGCAAGCGATGCTGAACCTTGAGCAATATTTGATAATGCCACCATCGGCCAGAGGAATGTTCCGCCGATTGATCCGATCAGCTGCAGATCGACAGCCAGGAATGTATGGTGCATCCCTGTAATAACGAGCGGTGCATAAAGGCCGCCGTAAATCAATCCTCCAAGAGCAGGAACCGCATCAAAAATGGATACAACACCGTCAGTGATCCAGCCTCCAATCGTAAACGTAACAGGCCCGATCGCAATGAAAGACAGAAAGCCTGTGATCAGCAGCGCAATCGGCGCGACTGTCAGCAGCTGGATTGAATCCGGAATCCTCTTTCTTAAAAATATCTCAATCCTTGCCAAAACATAGGACGCAGCCAGTACAGGCAGCACCTGACCCTGATAGCCGACTTTCTCTATCTCCAGTCCAAACAGATTCCATACAGGAACCTTATCAGTAGAACCATAACCCCAAGCATTAAGCAAGTCGGGGTGGACAAGCATCAGGCCGAGCACCATGCCAAGAAGCGGACTTCCGCCGAAACGATTGACCGCACTCCATCCAATCAGCCCCGGCAGGAATACAAACGCGGTATTGGCTATCATATTGATGATATTAGCGAGATCAGCCCATCCTGGATGAACGTCTATGAATGATTTGCCTGTATAAAAGATATCAGGCGCTGTCATGATATTGTTGATTCCCATCAGCAGGCCGGCTGTAACAATAGCCGGAAGAATAGGAATGAAAATGTCGGCCAGCGTTTTGATTGCTCTTTGAAGCGGATTCATTTTTTCAGAAGCAGCTGCTTTCACTTCTTCTTTTGACACTTCACCGATTCCTGTAGCCGCTGCCATTTCCTTGTATACCTTATCAACAAGGCCTTGGCCGATGACCACCTGGAATTGGCCGTTTGTAGAAAATGATCCTTTAACACTATCTATATTTTCCAATGCTTCTTTATCAACTTTGCTTTCATCCTTCAAAGCAAACCGCAGACGGGTTACGCAGTGCGTAGCTGCTGCAATATTTTCTTTTCCGCCAACTGCTTCTACAATACGCTCGGCAGATTCTCTGTAATTGCTCATGCTTTTCTCCTCCTGTTACCGTTTTCAACAGCAAGCAAAAAAAAATGCGACCGGGAGCTCATATACTTCATATTATCTGCCCTTCTTGCAAATTTATCCTTTGCTGCAAAGTCAGCTCATTAAGTATTCACTCCAAAGAAAACTTGTATATACATGGTGTTTACGTTTTCATTATATCTTGTATATACATGACAGTCAATCATTTATTATACTAGAAAAATTTTAAAATAAAAAAAGCCTCCAATGTAATGGAAGGCTTCACATTTTTCCTATTTCTGCATCAAGCTCTTTCAGCAATTCTCCAGCTTTTTCTCCGTTAATGACTTCGTCCGCGTAAAGGTCCAAATCAGTAGGATCCATATTAATTATAACCAGTTTTGCACCACACTGCTTGGCAATGAGCGGAAACTGATTGGCAGGAGTGACAGAGAGGGATGAGCCAAGGACAATGAAAAGATCAGCTTTCTCTGACTCTGCAGCAGCAAAATCAATAGCTTCCTCGGGGAGCATCTCCCCAAAAAGGACGATGGACGGCCGCAAAATCCCCCCGCAATCACTGCACCGGAAATGCTCATCTATGTATTCATCATTCGGAAATATTTTCCCGCATGTCTGGCAATGGACCTGCTGCAGTGTACCATGCAGTTCAGCCACATTTCTGCTTCCTGCCGCCTGATGAAAACCGTCTACATTCTGTGTAATGATGCTTTGGACAATTCCCCTCCTTTCCCAGTCTGCCAATATATAATGCCCTGCATGGGGACTGCATTCCTTCAGCCCCATAACTCTGCGGCGATAAAATTCAATGAATTCGCTGACATGATGGTTGAGAGCTTCTGTACTGGCAATTTTCCCATAATCCACTGTATTCGTTAACCCGCTTCCTGCAGACCGGAAATCAGGCAGCCCGCTTTCTGTTGACATGCCTGCACCAGTCAATATAACCGTATAGCTTGACTCTTTCAGCCACTCTAAAAGCATAAGGACACCTCGCTTTTTTCTCTATTATAAACTTTTCCGGGGTTCAACCATCCGAAAATGGGATAAAAGTATAAAAAAGAATCTTTTAACCGGAAGGATGTTATATATGAAGACTTTCAAAAAGGAAGGTTACGAAAAGGAGTATAAAAAATATGAGAGCCGCGCTGCAAAATACTTAAATGATCCGGGCAAAACAAGCGGGCTTCTTTCCAAAGCAAGCAAAAAAGCCGATTCCAGGAAAAATTCCCTATCTGAAGTATGGGACAAGCTTCAGCTCCTGTTTGAACTCATTAAAGCCTACTCAAAGGGACAGTATAGGGACATTTCTGCAAAAACAGCTGTTACGGTCATTGCTGGCATTCTCTATTTTGTGTCTCCCCTGGATCTTGTCCCCGACTTTCTTGCCGGAATCGGCATATTGGATGATGCCGCAATCATCGGCTTTATCATCAAGCAAATCGCCAATGAGCTTGAAAGATTTAAGCTATGGAGAGAAACACAGCCAGACAATATTATAGATATGGAAGAAGACAGCAAAAAAACTCTTGTATAGCAACAAGAGTTTTTTCTTTATTCTATTTCGCAAACCGGTGGTTGCCGATTTCTTTTGTAACGGCCCTTGTGCGGAGCCATTTGCTGTTAGTCTGGTCAGGATTAAAGAAAAACAGGGACTCACCGTCTTTTCTTTCTTCAGTCAGTGCCTCCTGGACTGCTTTCTGTGAATCCTTCCCTGCCGGTTTATTGATCATCCCATTGTCCACAGGCTCAAATTGCCTGTCTTCGTAAATAACTTCTTTGACTGTGTCCGGAAATTTTTCGTCCTTCATTCTATTGAGGACCACTTCAGCCACAGCGACTTTTCCGGCATGCGGCTCACCTTTTGCCTCCGCATGCACAAGCCTTGCCAAAAGATCTTTTTCTCCTTTAGATAAGCTGACCTTTTGTTCTGTTATCCGCTTCTTTTTCTTTGGAGCAGACGGAATGATGAGCTTATCTCCGGCAAATATCTTTTCATCCTTTTTATAATTAGCCTTCTGTATATCCTCTGCAGCCACACCAAATTGCCTGCTGAGCTTCGAAAGGCTATCCTCTTCTTTTACAGTATATATATCGACATTATCAATCGTCTTGGCAAATGCTTGTTTTCCGGGATTTTGGACAATCTGGAATGAGATCAGCATGAATGCAGCAATCATTAAGGCAAGATATTTCATGTCTTCTCCTCCATTCAATCTTTTTTCAACATTCCTTACCCTATCACAGATAAAGATTCAGTTCCAAACTTAATTCTTTCCATGGCAGCACAGGGATATATAGGGATAACTCCGAATTTTCCGGAAGAAAGCTGTTTCAATGCCATTGCAGAGAATATCTGTTATAATAGACCATGATTCCCGGATGAATGCGGGAGCTCTGAACGGACCGGCTGCTTTATGCGGCTGTAAATAGGAGAGAATTGTGGGGGAACCGGGCACGGTTGAGACTTTATTTTTACAATAAAGGACCCTTTGAACCTGATCTGGAGAGATGCCAGCGTAGGAAACATATTCTTAATTGATGAATGTTTTTTATTGCGCACGGGTTCTGAAATCCGGGCGCTTTTTTGTTTGCATCGGGATATAAAGGAACAGCACCTCCGCCCGCGGTTGTCCAGAATTAGTTTATGCCATTAACCGGCGGTCTTTTTGGAATAATATCAGAAACAGCATGGAGGATTGATCATGAAGAAATGGCTCAGCGCATTGTGCACTGTCTGGCTGCTTGCCGGCTGCACCGGAGGACAGACTGGTCAGGAAGAAAGACAAGCTGATAAAGGGCAGGACCTGGAAAAGATAACGGTTGTCCTTGACTGGACACCAAATACTAATCACACTGGACTTTACGCTGCCAAAGCAAAGAATTTTTTTAAAGAAAATGGTCTTGATGCAGAAATCATCATGCCTGGTGACGCTGGAGCAGACCAGCTGGTTGCTTCCGGTAAGGCCGACTTTGGCGTCAGCTATCAGGAAAGTATTACACAGGCACGGGTTCAGGGTGTCCCGCTTGTGTCGGTAGCCGCCGTCATACAGCATAATACGTCAGGCTTTGCTTCTCCTGCAGCAAAAAATATCGACTCGCCAAAGGATTTTGCCGGGAAAAAATATGGAGGCTGGGGATCGCCTGTTGAGGAATCTGTTATCGCCTCATTAATGAAGCAGGAAAATGCAGATGTCTCTGATGTTTCCTTTGTTAACATGGGGGATGCCGATTTCTTTACAGCTGTTAAAAGGGATATCGATTTTGCCTGGATTTATTATGGGTGGACTGGCGTCGAGGCGGAGCTTCGCGGAGAAGATCTGAATATGGTCTACCTTACCGACTATTCCGATAAACTCGATTATTATACACCTGTTCTGGCTACAAATGAGAAAATGATCAAAAATAGTCCTGATACTGTCAGAGCCTTTGTAAAAGCAGCATCACAGGGCTATCAGTTTGCAATCAAGAATCCGGAAGAAGCTGCTGATATCCTGCTTGAGGCTGCACCTGATTTAGACGCCGAGCTGGTCAAGAAAAGCCAGGAATGGCTGTCTCCAAAATATCAGGATGATGCAGAACAATGGGGAGAACAGAGTATAGAGGTTTGGGAAAACTATGCCCAATGGATGTATGAAAATAAACTGCTGGACAGCGAGCTGGACGCTGAAAAAGCTTTTACCAATGAATTTTTGCCAGAATAGGAGGAACCATAATGGCCAGTACACTGATCAGCATTCAGATTATACCTAAAACAAAAAACGGGGAAGATGTTATTCCATATGTAGATGAAGCGATTAAAATCATTGCAGAATCCGGAGTGAAATACGAGGTCCATCCGCTGGAGACAACGATGGAAGGCGAGCTTGAAGAGCTATTCCGGATCATCGCAAGAATGAATGAAAGAATGATTGCAATGGGAAGCAAAAATGTGATTTCTCAAGTCAAAATTCTGTTTCAGCCTGATGGGATCACGATGGATGACCTGACGGATAAATACAAATGAAGAAAGTGGCTGTAAAAGGATGGAAGCCGGCAGCGGTTCTCCTCCTTTTGTTCATTCTCTGGGAAGCAGCAGTAAGGCTGGCAGAAGTCCCTGCCTGGCTCCTGCCGCCGCCCTCTGACATCATGGCTGAATCTGTGGAAAGCTGGGCCCGTTTTTCCGGCCACCTGGCGTCAACGGTGCTATTATCACTGGCCGGCTTTGCACTGGGGACTGTTTTCGGGCTCACCGCGGCCATCATCCTTCACCGTCTGCCGGCTGTAAGGGAATCTGTTTACCCGCTGCTGATACTATCCCAGAATGTCCCTGTCATCGTCCTTGCCCCTCTCCTTGTCATCTGGTTCGGGTTTGGGCTGCTGCCGAAATTTATTGTCATTAATCTTGTCTGTTTTTTTCCAATCACTGTGGCAGCTTTGGACGGTTTCAGGCAGGTTCCAGCCGAGCTTAAGCATTATATGGCCATGTCAGGAGCCACCAAAAGGCAGCTGTTCTGGAAGCTGGAATGGCCCGGCTCCCTGCCCTCGCTATTTTCAGGGCTGAAAATCTCGGCCACCTACAGTGTTATGGGCGCTGTCATCTCAGAATGGCTAGGTTCGGAAAAAGGGATAGGCGTTTTTATGACTCTCGCCTCCTCCTCCTTCCGGACAGACCGTGTTTTTGTAGCCATATTTTCCATTATGATACTAAGCCTGATTTTCTTCGGAGCAATCCTTTTGGCAGAGAGCCTGCTTTTAAAATGGAATAAAAAGGAGCAGATAAAATGAATCTCCTGCACCTGGATAATATATCAAAATCTTTTGGGGAACAGATGGTCCTTAATAACTTAAGCCTTGAAGTTAATGAAGGTGAATTCGTCTCCCTTCTCGGGCCTTCGGGAAGCGGAAAAAGCACCATTTTCAATCTGATTGGGGGACTGCTTCTACCCGATGAAGGAAGCATCCAGATGAACGGCCAATCGATCAATGGCCAAAAAGGATTCATGAGTTATATGCCGCAGACCCCTTCCCTTCTTCCGTGGAGGACAGTTTTGCAAAATGTCCTTCTGGGACAGGAACTGACAGGCAGAACAGATAAGGAAAAAGCCATGGAAATGATACATAAAGCAGGGCTCGGGCAGTATGCGCATGCCTATCCGCATGAATTATCCGGCGGAATGAAGCAGCGCGCTTCCTTCATCAGGGCGCTGCTCAGCCCGCAGGAGCTTCTTTGCCTGGATGAGCCCTTTTCAGCGCTGGATGAACTGACGCGGCTTGATATGCAGAAGTGGCTCCTGACCATTTGGGAAGAGCAGCGGCCGGCCATCATCTTTATCACTCATAATATAGAAGAAGCTCTTTTTCTGTCAGATCGCATCATCGTCTTATCAGAAAAGCCGGCCCATACAGCAGCGGAATTTACGGTGCCTTTTTCCCGGCCAAGAAGAGAAGAACTGTTCCTGGAAGAGGAATTTCTGGAATGGAAAAGAAAAGTCCATCATTCGCTGCGGCCAAAGAGGGAAAAAGGATGAACAAGATTATTGACAGCCATATCCACCTGGACCGCTATGCTGATCAGGATATTGCTAATATTTGCAGCATACCGGAGCTCGAATCACTCGTAACTGTCTCGTGGGATCTCAGCTCCTGCAAAAAGAACCTGCTCCTTGCAGAGAGGTTTTCAAAGGTAAAGCCGGCTTTTGGGTACCATCCGGAACAGGTCCTCCCTCCTGAAGCAGAACTTGCTGATCTGATAGGCTGGATGGGGGATCATAAAGAAAATATGATAGCCATCGGAGAGGTCGGCCTTCCATACTATTTAAGACAAGAACAGGGTGCTTCCTTTATGGGCCTGGAACCTTATCTTGAAATACTGGAGCTGTTTGTCCAGAAAGCAAAGGAGTGGCAGCTCCCCGTCATCCTCCATAGCATCTATGAAGATGCAGAGATAGTATGCAGCCTGCTTGAAAAGTATTCTATTGAAAAAGCCCATTTTCATTGGTTCAAAGGCTCAGCTCTTACGGCTGAACGAATGGCCGCCAATGGCTATTTCATCTCAGTGACTCCTGATGTATTGTACGAAGGGGAAATTCAATCTCTGGTAAAAGACTATCCAATCAGGCAGGTGATGGCAGAAACAGACGGTCCCTGGCCATTCGAAGGGCCTTTCAATAAACAAATGACTTCACCACTCATGATCCATCGTTCAGCAGCTAAAATCGCTGAAATCAAAAAAATGGCATTGCCGGAGGTATATACGCTCCTGCTGACTAATACCAGGGATTTTTATAGAATATGAGAAGCACTCTGTTTAAGCAGGGTGCTTTTTGTTGGTAAAACAGGAATGGGATATTAAAAGACACATCTGATCTCTTTAGTAGTATAGAACCATTTTTCCTTTAATAAATTTTCCCCATATCTCCAAATGGAAATATAAGGTACAGTAAAAGAAAAACTTATTGGAGGACTGCTGAATGAAAAAATATGGTCTGATTCTGCTTATCATCCTGTTTTCTTTTTCCACCTCTGCTTTTGCCCAGCCGGAAACTGCCAGCCTGATTCCCTCTGAAGAACAATTTCTTAAGCTCGTAAAGAAGACAGAAGAGTATAAGGACTTTAAAGATGACTTTCTCTCAAACGATCCTTATATCCTGAATCCGCTTAAAGACGAAAAAGACCAGCAGTATGGCTGGATTGTCCAGTATGAGATTAAATATAAGGAAGAAGCTTCACTTGCCGCAGGCGGTGCAGCCACTGTCAGTTTCTCCTCCATCCTTACGTTTGCTTATGACAGCATCAATGATGATATGCAGGCTTATATTATCGACTATAGCAGCATTCTCAAAGATCAAGCTATCTATCTTGAAGAACTCTCCACCGGCACCACCACTGCAATTAATGTGTCTGAGACAGATTTATACGCAGAACTTGCCGTGCAGACGGAGGAAAAAGCAGAAAGCATGGTCAGTTCAGCGGGGCTGCAAAGCGGGAATCCTGCAGGTGAAGAAGGTGTGAACGGAAGCAACTATCTTTGCTGGCAATGTACAAGCTATACCAATGGGAGCGTTTCTCTTCCATGTGCCAATTTGGTCGGCAGCTACTGTTCATCTGGCTCACAATATTCAGTCGGCAGGCTGCTGTGCGCCGGC
Organism: Bacillus sp. MMSF_3328; assembly: GCF_030733525.1. Lineage (NCBI taxonomy): Bacteria > Bacillati > Bacillota > Bacilli > Caryophanales > Bacillaceae > Bacillus > Bacillus sp. MMSF_3328. Next base: position 86,990 of record NZ_JASHIV010000012.1, read on the forward strand.
AAAACAATCATTGATTGCTATGTGCCCAAGGATAAGGTTTGTGTAAAAGGCGTCTGGAAAACCACCTGTCCGGCACCGGCTTAATTGATTATAAAGAAAGAAGGCTTGCCATCCGCGTTAAGTAGCAGTGGCTATATATGCCAGCAGATAAGAAAGTTGGGAAGATGAAGAGTCAGTAACCGGTGACAGAAATATAAGGGGAGTATTTACTGTTAAATTCAGATTAATAGTGTTTTTGGAGAAAATAAGGGAAGTTTCTCCCTCTATGCAAAGTAAAACTACCTGTTTTCACGTCCTTCAAGTCAAATAAGAGGAATTTATCCCTCTATTAAAGCTATTTTTAGTACTATATGCAAAATAAGGGGAATTTGTCCCTCTATAATTTTCAAATAGCATGGAACCTAGTTTCACTGTTTAAGCATGCAAAAGTATAACGGGAAATCCTCGGTTTTTCTACTATTCAGCGTTTGGTGCATAAATTAAATTAGAATAACATATTAAATAGAAAAAGCTTGGGATATCCCAAGCTTTTTCGGTTTGTTAATTCCCCTGTTATTTACGTTACGAAAACGTATCTTATTAGGCCTGTGATTTAAGATTTGTTCCACATTATCTGAACTGCTAATATCCACGGCATGGCTTCTTTCTTTTTGAGCATCTATTCGGCTATTTTACAGCCTGAGACATAGGATGCTGGTCATCCAGACCTTTCCACCGAACGTGGCGTTATTAGTCTGAGGACCTTTTGGGGGCAAACCGTTTCTGCTTTTCTATTTGTAGAGCTCATCCAGCTATAGAGCCTCTGCTTTTCTTACCCCTTACTCCCCGATGCTATATTTGAGCCTTCGATGAAGTGTTTTTGGAAGAAAAAGAACAGCAGGACGACCGGCAGAAGAACGGTTACTGACATGGCCATCAGGTAGTGCCACTGGGTGGATACTGTTCCTTTGAATGTCTGCAGTCCAATCTGCAGAGTATACAGGCTTTCATCATTTATATACAGCAGCGGGCCCAGCAGGTCATTCCATGCTCCATTAAAGGAGAACAGCGCGACTGTAATAAGTGCGGGTTTGGTAAGCGGGAGCATGATATTCCACCAGATCTGCAGATGGCTCGCACCGTCAAGAACCGCCGCTTCAATCAATTCATTCGGGATGCCCATCATGAACTGCCTTAACAGGAAGATGAAAAATGCACTTCCCAGGAAGGCAGGAACGATCAAGGGAAGATAAGTGTTGATCCATCCCAGCTTAGAAAACAGGATGTATTGCGGAACCATAGTGACAAAACCCGGTATCAGCATGGTAGATAATACGATGACGAAAAGAGCATTTCTGCCTTTGAAACGAATTTTTGCGAATGCATAGGCAACGAGAGAATTAACAAGCACGCTCCCAATCATGCCGGCAAGGGCAATAAATAAGGTGTTAAACGCCCATCTTGTAAATGGCGCTGTCTGCCATGCCTCCAGATAATTCGAGAAATGGAATTCGGTCGGAATGAAGGTTGGCGGGTATTGGGCGATTTCCTGCGGTGATTTCAGGGAAGTTGAAATCATCCACCACAGCGGCGATAGTATCAGTATGCTTCCAGCCAGAAGCAGGAAAGCAACAAAGAGATGCTTTGTCCGCTGCCTGAATTTTTTTGTCTCATAGAACCTCGGTGCTTCAGCAGCTGCCTGCTTCATTTGTTGTCTCCTCCTTCATAGTGAACCCATTTTTTTCCGAGTGTCAGATTGATGACTGTCAGTACCATGACAATCAGGAACAGCAGCCAAGCCATCGCTGAGGCGTAGCCCATATCAAAAATTTCAAACGCATTGTTCCACATATGAAGGTTGTAGAACAGCAGGGAATTCCCCGGACCTCCGTCTCCGTTCTCGGTCATCACATACGCTTCCTGGAAAATTTGAAAAGATCCAATAGTGCTTGTAATGACATCAAAGAAGATGATCGGTGAAATCATCGGCAGAGTGATATGGAAAAATTTCTGGAATGAACTTGCCCCATCCAGGTCTGCTGCTTCATACATCTGGGCCGAAACTCCCTGCAGGCTGGCAAGATACAGGAGCATGCCTCCGCCGACGCTCCACATCTTCATTAGCAGCAGGGCAGGCTTTGTCCATTCAGGATCAAACAGCCATGCCGGGCCTTCTATGTCAAACCAGGCAAGGAAAGTGTTGACAAGGCCTGTCGAAGGACTTAATAGCTGCATCCATAAAAAATAGACAGCGACACCAGAAAGAATGGCAGGCAGATAATAGACTGTCCTGAAAAATTTCATCCCTTTTACTCTCTGATTCAGCAGCACAGCCAGAAGGATAGCGCCAGCCGTGGTCAATGGTACGGAAAATAATACATAATAGATTGTATTCCAGAGCGATGTTTTGAAAAGATCATCAATCGTAAACATCCTTTTAAAATTATCCAGCCCGATGAAGTTCATTCTTGACGTTATATTATAATCTGTAAAACTTGCAAATAATGAAAATAAGAGCGGTCCGAGAGTCAGTCCCAGAAAGCCGATGATCCAGGGACTAATGAATAAATAGCCAAATAAATTATCTTTCGCTTTTCGCGAAAGCCGCTTCGGCTCAGACTTAGCCTTCTCTTTGCCCATGCTGTTCGCTTCGTTTTGAGCAATTGTAGAGTCATACGATTTCATACCCCTTCACCCTTTCCCAGAAATGATTGCATTCGAAGAAGAGAAGGAGATCCCTTCTCTTCTTCCAGAATGTATTATCTTTTTAGTTTTTCAACGTCTTTTTCCGCTTTCTCCAGTGCCTCTTCAGGCGACTGCTTCCCAAGCAGGGCATTGTCGATCTGTGGATTTACCCTGCTCAAATAATCAGGATATTCAACCGGGATTGGGAAAAGCTGAGTATCTTCAAGATTTTTTATGGTCGCTTCATAGACCTCTTTATCTTTTCCTTCAAGCTCTTCTGCTGCAGCGTCTGCACCTTCAATGCTGGCAACATTGTCAAAGTTCTCCATAGCCCAGTATTTCTGAGCTTCAGGTCCGGTCAGATACTTAATGAAGTCCATTGCTTCTTCCGGATTGCTGGAGCCTTTTGGCACCTCGGCAACAAAACCGCCTCCATCACTCCAGTTTTCAGCTCCTTCTTCATAAGCCGGGATTGGAGCTACTCCAAAATCCATATCCTGCCCATAGTCCCTGATCTGAGTATAAAAAGTTCCTACATCCACCCACATGGCCACTTTTCCGGCAATGAAAGGATTGGACTGTTCACTTCCAAATTCGGCCTTCAGCGCCTGAACATTTGACTCGCCAAGGCGGTCCTGCCATTTGAGAACCCATTCCAGTGCTTCTACTTTCTTAGGCGTATTGATTTTCAGCTCACCATTGTCGATGAAGTTCTTTCCTCCATCAGCACTGATCATCCAGCTGCCTGCCCCAATGCTTCCCCAAAGCGGATAGAATCCGACCCTGTCATAGGTTTTGCCGTTTTTCACATCAAGCTTTTCGGCATATTCTTCAAGCTCTGCCCATGTAGAAGGCGGCTTATTTGGATCAAGGCCGGCTTCTTTGAACGCTGTTTTGTTATAGAATAGAAGTCTGGTATCAGTATTGAATGGAACTGCATAAGGCTTGTCTTCATAAAGGACTGTGTCCCAAAGATGAGGATAAAACTGATCCTTGAAGCCTTCATCCATATATTTGCTTAAATCTTCAACCTGTTTGGCTTCCGCCCGCTGCCCGACTGTATTGATATCATTGATGATGACATCTGCCGGGTTCCCGGCAGCTACTGAAGCAAGGTTCTTTGTCCAAATATCTCCCCAAGGCAAATATGTATGCTTAACAAAAACCTTATCCTGTGACCCATTGTAATCGTCTATGATTTTTTCAATGATTGGCCTTCTTGTTTCTGATCCCCAGAATGTCCAGAAATCAATGACTACTTTTCCATCCTTCGTTTTTTCCGCCTGGGCAGACTCTCCGCCTGAGCATCCGGCCAGAACGCCAAGAAGCAGAAAGACAGAAATTAATAAGGCTATCCCCTTTTTCATATGTATCCCCCTAATATTCGTCTAATTTTTTTCTCCCTAAATAACACCCAGCTGCCTTTGCGCAAAGGATCCATAACGGTGCTGAACTCCGAGAAGGAATTTACTGTAAAACTACCCGCTTCTTCTGCTTCTAAACCTGCTTGTCAAAAAAATATCGAAAATTGTCTAAATATTTTTTTCTAAATTTGGATTCACGTACCAGTCCTGCTATTTTGCAGTATGAATATTCTGCATGCACAAACAAAAAAGGCGCATGGGCATTTCCATCCCATGTGCCTTTTCCTATTGTTATTTAAAGCCTCTTTCTGCCGGCCTCTTCAATTCCCCATCTATACTGCTTTTTCATCATCCGGCTTTCTTCCAGCTGAACCCTTCCTTTTTCAGGGTTTTGAAAATGCTTCTGGATAACTTTTCAGGCGCCTTAAAGAATTCTTTACTGCTCTCCTCCCGGAAGTAAATGACCTCATTGACATTCCAAAGTTTCAGCTGAAGCGTGTCGCCTCCTTTAAACCTTATAAGAGCGTCATATGAAGGCTTTTCTGCCGGAGTATAATTGGTTGGGGCCGATTCATGCAGCATGGACCTGATCATTGCTTTCATGAAAGGGTTTTCGGCATAGCTGGATTCATTAAGCTCTATATTGACGCCGTTGGTAATGTAGCTGTATTCTGAATCTGTTTCTGCTGTAATGACATCCGCTATCGGCAGCTCCTTCAGTTCAGCGAAAGTGCTGTCCTGATCCGGAATGCTGAATTGGGAGTAAAAATAGACAGCCGCAACAAAAAACGCTGCTGCAGTCAAAAGAGGTCCCTTCACCCAAGGGAACTGCCTGACCTGTTTTTTCCCAAGCCTCCCGGGTTCTGCAGCTTCCATAATCTTTTTGAAGGAACGGTCCTTTTGCATTTTGGAACGGGGAATATCATCAAGCTTTTCAAATGATATCGTATCTTCAAATAACTCCTTCAAGGGTATCCCCCCTTTTTTCCATCTCTTTTTTCAGGGCAGCCATTGCCCTGGATGTGGTTATTTTCACTTTGTTCTCATTCCATCCCAGGACCTGTGCTGTTTCCTTGATTGAAAACTCCTTGATTTTCCGGAGGATAAGGACTTCCTGGTAGCTCAGCTTCAGTGCATGGATGGCAGCATAGAGCCTGGCTGTTTTTTCCCCTTTTACCATAATTTCCACTGGTGTGTCATGACCTGAATCAAATTGATATTTTTCAATGGAAAAGAACTTGAAGCGGTTCCTCTTCCGGATATAATCAATGGCTACATTTCTTGAAATCCTCACAAGCCAGGTGAAGATATGGGATTCGCCATTGAATTGGTGGAAATGCTTATAAGCTTTTATAAACGTATCCTGAGTCAGATCTTCTGCTATTTCTTTATTGTTTACATACATGAAGATATATCCGTAGATTTTGTCGCTGTATTCGTAATAGATGCTCTCAAACGTTTCTGCAGAAACTTTATTCATTGTAGGCGCCCCCTCTTGCACATAGTTAGACGATTGACAGCAGAAAAGGAAACAGCTTCCATTCATATTTTTTATTTTTTATTGGAGGACAGGCCGTACCTGCATCTTTCCTCCTGCCCTGGACAGGAAAAGTAGAGACAAAGCATCATTTTCAAACATTTTTATAAAATGATGCAATATGTCTGCAACTTTTTCAGATTCTGTATGGTTACGTAAAATGTCTCCAAGGCTGCAGGCAGCTTTTCTTATTTTTTCTACAATTTCTTCTATATTCCTCCCTTCCTCTTTTAAAATCCCGCGATCTATTTAGCTGGAGCTTCTTTCAATTTTTCTTGGCAAACCTGACTTATATAATCTTATTCTCTTATTTTTTCAGCATCAGCCTCTCTTTTTAGCAACATATGGATATAATTCCCTGCTTTTGTACAGCAGAATGGATTGAAAAAGGCCTATGAATCGTCCATGCGCGTTTTAACTGCTGGGATGATTGAATGATTTCATGGAGAAGAGTACTTTTTCCATCATATTTCGACAACTTGATTCTTTTATTTCCGATACAGTAAGTGTCACAGCAGGAAATGCCATAACTGGAAAATTTATAGAAAGGAGGGCTGTAAGCTGCTGTAATGAAAAATGAATAGAAAAGAGGAGGAATAGTTCATGAAGAACAAGAAGCATTTTCGCTGGCTTTATCTCTTGCTCACGGCACTTTTGATCATTCCGCTGCTTAGTCCTTATCAAGCACAGGCGGATGCCGGCAAGTCTCCGCATGTTTCGATGAAGAAAGCTTCCCCCGGGTCTTCAAAAAACAAAATCTCGGGCAGGCTCCTTGATCAATTTGATGGAAAAGACAAGGTCACCTTCCTTATAAAAATGAAAGAGCAGGCGGACACAAAAAAAGCCGCTCAAGAAGCAGCTAAAAAAGCTTCAGCTGATAAAGCAACTTCCTCCAAGGCAAAATTCATGAAAAGATCTGCAGTAGTTTCCTCTTTAAGAGCCGTCGCAGCCGAAACACAGGCCGGAGTACTAAAATATATTGAGCAGCAGGAAAAAGCCGGCAAAGCGAAAGATAGCAAATCCTTCTATATTGTGAACAGCATTGCCGTCACAGCCACTAAAGATGTCATGGAAAAGCTCGCAAGCTTTCCAGAAGTAGACAAAATCCTTCCTAATGAGACCAGACAGCTTCATAAGCCTGTAAAAGAAGCCTCTAAGCCTTCCATCCAGATGGAACAAACAGCAGACAATAAAACCAGCTCCATTGAATGGAACATAGACAGGGTCGGTGCCCCAGCCGCCTGGGACATGGGCATAGACGGGTCCGGGACTGTTGTCGCCTCAATTGATACAGGCGTCCAGTGGAACCATCCCGCGCTCAAGGAAAAATACCGCGGCTATGATCCTTCAAACCCTGATCAGCCTTCACATACTTACAACTGGTTTGATGCAGTAGGAGGACAATCCTCCCCATATGACGACGATGGCCATGGCACTCACGTTACCGGCACCATGGTCGGTTCCGATCCTGGCGGTGCAAACCAGATTGGAGTTGCACCAGGAGCCAAATTTATTTCTGTAAAAGCTTTCAGTCCAAGCGGGGGCTCAGATGTCGACCTTCTGGAGGCTGGGGAATGGATCCTTGCTCCTAAAGATGCCAATGGCACTCCACACCCTGAACAGGCTCCGGATGTTGTAAATAACAGCTGGGGCGGCGGACCCGGACTTGATGAATGGTACCGTCCGATGGTCCAGTCATGGCGCGCAGCCGAAATCTTCCCGGAATTTTCAGCAGGAAATACAACACTGACCAATCCAGGCGGACCTGGTTCAGTCGCCTCTCCAGGCAATTATCCAGAGTCTTTTACTACCGGGGCAACAGACATCAATAACCGGCTGGGCTCTTTCTCTCTTCAAGGGCCTTCGCCATATGAAGAAATAAAGCCTGACATTGCAGCACCAGGGGTAAATATCCGTTCGTCAGTTCCGGGTTCAGGTTATGAAGGAGGCTGGAACGGAACTTCCATGGCTGGCCCTCACGTAGCTGCGGCTGCAGCTTTGCTGAGGCAGGCAGATTCAAGCCTGACAGTAGATGAAATTGAAGAAATCCTGTCAGCAACTGCTGTACCGCTTACAGACTCCACATTCCCGAATGTACCGAATAACGGCTATGGCCATGGACTTGTCAATGTGTTCGATGCCGTCTCTTCCGTCGTTTCCGGCCTGGGCAAATTAAAGGGCCAGGTTTCCAAAGAAGGAGATGACGAAGAAGCGCCATCCATTTCACATGACGCACAGACTGAAACATATGCCGGTATGGACCTTGCTGTTCAGGCTGATGTTTCAGATAATATCAGTGTTACAAATGCCGTGCTTGAATATGTGAAGCCTGACGGAAGTACGGCAGCAGTTAGAGCCGAAAGAGTATCCGGCAGCTATACTGATGGAACCTATGAGGCTGTCATCCCTGGGGAGGATATCCAGGAACCCTCTCTTTCCTATCAGTGGAAAGCCGTAGACTTCGGCGGAAACAGCGCCGAGTCTGCTACATTTGAAGTTAATGTCATCCCGGGGATCAGCACGGGATACAGCCAGGATTTTGAGTCCCAGCCTGCAGGCTGGACTTCATATGGAACAAATGACAGCTGGGAATGGGGAGCGCCGGCATCCGGCCCGGGAAATGCCGCATCAGGTGAGAAAGTCTATGCGACCGCTCTTGGAGGAAATTATGCCAACTCAGCTAATATGACGCTTCTCATGCCGCCCGTTGACCTGGGCGAAGGCAATGCCTATCTGCAATTCAAACAATGGCACGAGCTGGAGAACCGCTATGATTATGGCCATGTTTTTGTGTCAACAGATATGGAGAATTGGACCCAAAAGCTGAGGGTGAACGGCAATACAGCCGGATGGATTGACGGCGAAGTCGATCTGAGCGAATATGCCGGCCAGCGCATCTATATTGCCTTCAATGTTACAACTGACAGCTCAGTCCAAAAACAAGGCTGGTATTTGGACGATGTGTCCCTGTCAGATACACCTAACGCACCATCCAAGAAAGCCCAGCTTGGAAAAACCGGTCCAGCCGGGCCATCCGGGCCGGCAGTGTCTGCTAAAAAGCAAATCGACCCTGCCAAAATTGTTCCTGAAAAAGAGCAAGGGAAAAAAGAGCAGGAAAATGGTTCTGCCCCTTCCCCTGCATTACTTCCTGTAAATGCGGAAGTCACCGTATTGGAGACAGGGCGTTCAGTCTTTACAGATCCGCAGGATGGCTCCTATGAAATGACCCACGCATCCGGCACTTATACGGTGCAGGCAGAGGCTTACGGGTTCCGGTCAGAATCACAAAGCGTCAATATCCCTGAAGACGGAGAGGCATCAGCAAACTTTGTACTGGAAGAAATTCCGGAAGGAACTGTTACAGGTTCGGTTACTAACGAATTGACCGGCGAGCCTGTACCGGGAGCCATGGTTATGCTTATGGAAGATGCAGCTGTTGAACCAGTCTACGCGGATGAGAATGGACAATATACGCTAACAGCCTATGAAGGGACATACACCTTAAAGGTTGTTGCTCCATCCTACTATAGCGAAGAAGCCGAAATAACAATCGAAGGCAGTTCAAGTGCCGAACAAAATATCCAGCTGAAGCCATTCATTGGCTATCCTGGTGAGATCGGCTATGACGACGGATCAGCAGAAAATGCAAGAGCATTTTATGATGCCGGTAACGGCTGGGCTGTGAAAATGTCACTTGAAAATGGCCAGAACAGCGCAATGGTCACCGGCGGTATATTCCGCTTCTGGGACACAGAATGGCCGGTGCCAGGAGGAACGGAATTCCAGGTTGCAGTCTTTGACGCAAGCGGTCCTGACGGTGCCCCGGGGAAAAAACTTGCCGGGCCATTTGAAGCATCTGCTTTAAGAAACGGTGAATGGACCCGTGTTGATTTAAGAGACAAAGGCATCATGGTCAATGGCGATTTTTACATGGTCTATATCCAATCAGCTCCAAATCCAAATACCCCGGGCCTTGCTACTGATGAAGACGGTCCAAATGCAGGGCGGAGCTGGCAGCTGGTCGGCGGTGCCTGGTCACCAGTTCCGGCAGAAGAAGGCAACTATATGATACGGGCTGCAGTGGACTACGAAGTGAATGCACCAGTTATCACATCGCCTGCCGACGGGACCATCACAAAGCAAAAACAGACAGTGATTGAAGGAAATTCTGCCCCATCCACAGCGGTCCACCTGTACATTAACGGTGAAAAGGCTGCGGAAACAACAGCAGACGACTCCGGGAAATTTACTGTAGAAGCGGAATTGAACGAGGGAGAAAATATCCTGACTGCCAAAGCCGCCACTGACAGCGGGACAACTGACTCTTCCGCCCCTGTAAAAGTCATTGTGGATACGGAAAAACCGGAACTGACAATTACCTCCCCTGCTGACGGCTTAAAAACAAATAAGGAAACAGTTACTGTCGAAGGTACTGTTGCAGATGCGAACCTTGATTGGGTAAAAGTCAATGGAAAAAAAGCTTCAGTCCAGGACGGAGCCTATTCATTAAGAATCCTTTTAAATGAAGGTGAAAATATCATCACTGTCACTGCTCAGGACAAGGCAAAAAACAAGTTAAACAAAAAAGTGACAGTGTTTGCTAAATACACCGCGCCTGTCATTGAGAACCTGCTGCCGGAAGAAAATAAAGATCTGAAATCCGGCGAAAGCGTCAAGATTGAATTTGACAGTGAACCAGGCCTGAAAGCTGTATTCTCCATCAGAATGCCGCTGACAAATACCGGCGGACAGCTGACAAATGCTCTGGAGCTTCCGATGATGGAAACGTCGGAGGGCCATTATGTGGGCTACTATACAGCAACGAAGAACGTCAAAGCCCCTGGCGCAGAAATTGAAGTCAAGGTGACGGACGATTATGGAAATGAAACAAGAGAGACAGCTGGAGGCAAGCTGAACATCAACGCTAAATAATCAGGCACAGAAGAAGCCCGCCGGGAAACCGGCGGGCTTTCTTGTTGTTCATTTTGCCTCTAGGCCTGGCTTCCCCCTGCTTCCAAAGCTTCAAGGACCTTTATGCCTTCTTCAAGAGCTTGAATGTAAAAGTTTTTTTCCTCAGCATCTGTCTCATTCATCTCTTCAATCAGCCATTTAAAATTCAGTACCAGATAAAAAGAATCGAGTCCCCTGGAAGTGAGTATATCCTGGAGCCACTTGCTGTAATCAGTGAAAATTTGGATGCTTTCCAGCTTATAGGCAGTTTCCAAATATTGAAAGTGATAATTTATATCTTCTTCTGTCCTCCTCTTTCCTGATTCCCCGAACTTCTCAAGGGATGGAAACTCTTCATAGAAGCGCTCAAAAAGCTTTTTGACGATTCTATCTTTATCATGTTTTTCCATCTTGGGCCCTCCTCTATAATTTTGCCATGAACGCGATTTCTATTCTCATATATAGTATACTATTAATAAGAGATTGTTTTTGGGACATCGGTCACAATTATTTTATCAGGAGTTGATATCATTGTATTCAGCAGCAGCCAAGGAGCTTGCCAGTTACCTGTTGAAAGGCGATATTTACGGAAGCTGGGCCATTATCCAGGAATATGATTATAAAGACTATCAATCCTGCTATATATTTGAAAGTTTGCTGAGCGAGAGTATGCATTATATTGGAGAGCTATGGCAAAAGGACCTCATTACTGTGGCGGATGAACATCTTGCGACTGGAATATGTGATTACATTCTAACCAAGTACTCTTTTGAAAAAGGCCAGAAAGCAGCACAGGGAAGAAAAGCCCTCCTCTTTTGTCCGGAGGGCGAACAGCATTATCTCGGACTAAAGATGACAGCTTCCATATTCAAAGAAAATGGCTGGGAGGTAAAAAATCTAGGTGCCAGCCTGCCATTGGAATATGCCTTGAACAGTGCGGAAAAATGGAAGCCGGATGTTATCGGCATCTCATTGTCACTGACCCACCATCTTCCTTTATTGAAGAAATATATAGAAGAGCTTGAACAGCTGTCGTTCCGTCCAAAGATTCTGGTAGGCAGCAGACTGATCAACCGCTATGATTTTACACCCTTCTGCAGCAAAGAAACCGTTCTAATTAAGAAATTGGAAGATCTTGAGCCCTGGATTTTAAGCCAATCTAAAGAGATTGCTATATAATACAGTTATCAGCCTGCAGGTCCTGCAGGCTGTCATTTTACCAAAAAGGAGGCATTATACATGAAAACGGATTTAAACTTGCTGCCTATCCCTTTTTTCATATTGGATATTGACTTGAAAATTGTGTTCGCTTCTGAAGCAGCCGAGGACAGATTTCCCTATTGCATCAGCTTTATCCAGCTTGCTGACCAGGACAGCCTTGAAAAAGTATTCATCATGCCTGAGAAAAAAAGCGGAGAAATGATTGAAATTAATCTGCGCACCTCTGGAAATGCAGTTGAACTTTTTAATATCTATTATTCACGCATCCCTGAAAAGAAGCTTATCTATGTATGCTGTGCCCCCATTTCTTCAAATCTTTTGGAGGTTCAGCATCATCTGGCCATGCTCCGAAACAGGCTTTCATCCCTGCAGCCGGCAGAATTGAAGCCGCGAGGCCTGCATAATCCCCTCCTTTTTGAAGTAAGCAGCAATGCGCATGAAAAACTAATGGCAATCGAACATAAAAAGAAGCTGAAAAGCATAAGCCATTCAGCTTCTGAATCAATCGATCTGATAAACATTCTTCAGCCCCTTGCCATCGAACATGGAAAAGCGGAGTATTTGGAGCGGATCCAGAAAAATCTATTGAATATGATGTCAGCGGCAGACTCTTTAATAGACTGAGAGCCTGCCTTTATTGAATGCAGGGAATACGGATTTCTGCTGTCGTCCCTTTCCCTTCAATACTTGCATAATTGAGAGTGCCTTTGTGGTTCTCAATGATCCTGAAGCTGACCATGACTCCCAGGCCTGTCCCTTTTTCTTTTGTAGTGTAAAACGGCTCTCCCATTTTATTAAGCTGCTTCTCGGGTATCCCTTTTCCCTGATCGGATATTTTGACGAGCAGATTTTTTCCTTCCATCCCCGTCTCAATCAGGATTGTCCCTCCGTTTTCCATTGCTTCAATCGCGTTTTTCACCATATTGATGAAAACTTGCTTCAGCTCTTTTTCATTTCCCCTGATCTTTGGCAGTGCATCCTGATGGACTGCTGTGATGCTTATATTCTGCATAATGGCCTGTGTATCAAGAAGGACACAAACATCCTGGATGACTTTGGAAACATTGACCAGGTCATAAACAGCTGCTTTAGGCTTTGCAAGGACAAGGAACTCGTCAATGATGGCTTCCAGCCTGCCGAATTCAGACATCATGACTTCAGTGTATTCCTTGTTATAGCTGCCAGTCTGCATCATCAGCTGCAGAAATCCTTTCAGGGAAGTCAGCGGATTGCGGATCTCATGGACAATTCCTGCAGCAAGCTGCCCTACTGCAGACAGCATTTCTGATTTCTGCAGCATAGCCTCGGATGCCTTATGGACTGTAATATCTTCTATGATGCCAAGATAGCTGCTGACATCTCCGGACTGGTCCTCGATTGGCAAAAAGCAGACGTTCTCCCACCTGGCGATTCCGCCATCAAGCGGATAGGACATGCTGCCTTTCCACACTTCCTTCGCAATGATGGCATTTTCAATTTCTTCAAAATCAGCTGTATCCATTTGATCTCTGTAAAGGTCTTTAATATTCCTTCCCACAAAGCTGTCAGGCTTTCCCTCATGCTCGGCAAATTCTCTATTATGGTATTCAATATTGCCAGATTTATCAATGATCAAGATCCTGGATGGACTCTGATCAAGGGCATTGGAGGTCAGTTTGAGCTTCTGGTTGAATCGTTTTATTTCGGTAATATCATTGAAGGTAAAGACAACCCCGTCCATCACATTCTCACTTGTACGATACGGAAATGCCTGCATCAGATACCATTTATGATCCTTGGACATGAGCTCTTTCTCAATTTTACTAAATGATTTGACGACTTTTTCAGCATCCTCCACAAGTGATGCCTGTTCAAAATTATGCGAGATGTGGAAAAACGGCCTGCCGACATCCATATCAATGACATTGATGACCTTTTTGGCTTCCGGTGTAAAAAGGCGGATATTCAGTTCAGCATCCAGAAATACCGCTGCTATATTTGTGCTGATGAGCAGATTATCCATATCATCGGCAAGGGCGGTCACTTCTTTGATCTTTTGTTCATACTCATTGTTTACATTCACAAGCTCTTCATTGATCGAATGCATCTCTTCATTGGCGCTCTGCATTTCTTCATTGGCTGCAATAAGCTCTTCATTTGCAGACTGTAGTTCTTCATTGGATGTCTCAAGCTCCTCAATGGTTGTCTGGAGTGTCTGCTGAGTATAGTACAGCTCCTGCTCCAGGTCTGCTATCCTCTCGGCCACCGTGCTGTGCGGATCGAAGTAAAGTGGCATCGTTTTCTTTTCCTTCGTATTCTGGTCTTCATCAAAAAGGATGATGACCAGCGATTCGTTGGCTGCAAATTTCTTTACGATCAGATCAAAATACCGGTTCTCGCCATCTACGTCAAAATGGACGTTTTTATATCGTACCTCACTCCGCTCACCATCTAACTTCTTCAGGGCAGTCCCAATCATGACAGACAGGTGGACAGGGACCATTTTGTAAATGCTTTTGCTCGCGGATTCATTCAGGAAATTCAGATACTTATTCGCCCGGCGGGACGTGAATATTACCTCATTGACTTCATTCAGGACGATGCACGGAAGCACATAATTATCCATAAGGGTTTGATGGATAGCCGCCCTCCTGCGTGCAGAGAGTGAATCTGCCGCAATGCTCCTATTTTCAGCTTGATCTGCCGAAACCGGCATTTTTGAAACTCTCCCTTCTGACTGCACCACCCAGTTCTCAGAAATCGCATTTTTATAGATATTCCATTTGCTGTTGACAGGACGGAAGAAATGGGACATTTTCCCGGTTGTTTCGCTGTGTCCGAGAACGAGTGTGCCCTTTTCTGTTAAAGCAAAATTAAAGAGCGACAGCAGTTTTCGCTGCAGGTCCGGCTGAAAGTAAATCATGACGTTCCTGCAGCTGATTAAATCCATGTTGACAAAAGGAGAGTCTTTTATCAAATTATGTGGAGCAAAGACGACATGGCTGCGGATGCGCTTGATGATTTCCCAGCTGTCTCCTTTTTTCACAAAATAATTCTTCAGCAGTTCCTTTGGTATGCCTTCTGTCTGATGGCCGGGATAAATCCCCCGTCTGGCAAACTCTATTGCATCTTTATTTATATCTGTTGCAAAGACCCTAATGTTAAGGTCTAAGCCCATCCTCTGCACATAGCGGTCGAACAAAATTGCGTAGGAGTATGCTTCCTGACCTGTGGAACAGCCGGCAATCCAGATTCTGAGCTCTTCCTTTGCAGCCGCCTTCCGGTGGACGGCTTCCGGCACGATCACATCCTCAATGATCTTGAAAGCTTCCTCATCCCTGAAAAAGTGGGTAACGCCGATCAGCAGGTCTTTTTGAAGATGTTCAACCTCTCCGCTGTTTGCCTGCAGATAATCCAGATATTGTTCAACGCTTTGATGCTTGGATTCAAGCTGCAGGATCCGCCGTTCAATTCTTCTTATAATGCTGTTTTTCTTATAGCATGCGAAGTCCAATCCAGTTTTCTTTTTTATCAGGCCAAAAATTTCTTCTAAGGTTTCCTGGCTGTAGCGGGGCAGGACACTTTCATTGAAGGAACTAAGAATAGAGGGCATGTTGGAAGGGGCCTCAATATAATCTGCATAGCCTGAAAGAATTGCACTTTCCGGCATATCATTGAATTTAGCTGACTGTCCATCCTGGACTATAACCGTTCCGCCATTATCTTTAATCGCTTTAACTCCAGCCGTTCCATCATTTCCTTTTCCTGAAAAGATTATGGAAACCGCCTTGTCCTTTTTGCTCGCAGCGAGGGATATCAGAAAGGCATCTATCGGAAAATGCAGCTGTTTGTCTTTTTCGTATCCGCTCACCTTGAATGTACCGTCTTCAATGGACGTATAGGAATCCGGGGGATTCAGATAGATGGTGTCAGGCTGGATCTGCATCCCTTCCTTGATCCGCAATATTTTCATTTTGGTCTTCTTTGCCAAAAGTTCCGGCATAAAGCTTTTATATTTGGAGGATAAATGCTGAACAACTATATACGCCATACCGGAATCGGCAGGTACTTTCGAAAAGAACTGTTCAATGGCATCCAGTCCCCCGGCAGACGCGCCAATTCCTACAATATAAAATTCTTTTCCCAAAGATTTTTTTCCGGCAGTGTTAATTGATTGTTTCATAGACATATATTTTTATTGATTCCTCCTGATTAATGCCGAAATGAGCCGGCCTCCACTGTGGCCGAACGCTGGATATTCAATAACGATGACAGGACTTCAAGGGAAAAAATTGATAATAGCAGAGTCCGTCAAAGCCTCTGAAACAGATAGGGGAATACGGGCATTGATTCCACTTATAGGAAATTCGTTTATACTCCGATTATAGAGGTTCTTTAACAGCCAATCAAGATTTGTCATTAAATCATTTGCATGTGGCATTTCCGCCAAGTTCCCTCCATTTCTGGCCCGGAAGGATTTCTTCTCTGTACATAGAAAAAAGCCTTCTCAAATGAAGGCTCCCCGCTCAATCTATCCGTTTATGCTTATTCAGCAGCTCTTTGAACATATTCAGTACAACGATCCTATCCTCTTTATCAAAAGAAGCAATCCACTTTGATACAATGCCGTTTTCCTTTGGGTTAAGCTCCCGCTGAAGCCCGCTTTCCAGAAGGCCGTGAATCTCATCGAGCGTGTATGCCCTGTCCTCAGTCTGATGCTCCATCATTCTCTCCTCCATTTACTGTTTTTGTTTACATTCCCTTTAGGCAGGGGGATAAAACACTTAAATGTATGTGGAGGGGACTTGTACAGAACCCGGTATACAAAAGGAGAGACAGGATGCCCTGTCCCCCCCTTTCACTTTATTACCATTTAAAGCAGGCTGCACCAACGATGATCAGAAGGATGAATAGTACAACAATCAGCGCAAACCCGCCGCCGTAGCCGCCGCCTCCGTAGCCGCAGCCGCCATAGCCGCCGTATCCGTATCCGTATGCCATTGGAAGATCTCCTCCTTTTATTCTTTGTCAGTACCGTTTAGTAGCCGTAGCCGCCTCCGCCATAACCCCAAGAAGCACCGATGATAATCAATAAAATGAACAATACTACCAGCAGGGCAAAACCTCCGCCGTATCCGCATCCGTCTGACATTTGTAAAACCTCCTTTAGTTGATTCAATATATCCTATTCAGCAATGAGCTATTGTGCGAATAGACTAACGCACAATTTTTAGGTCATTTCCTCAGAGGCAAACAAACAGGGAGGCAGAAACAGCCAATAAAAAAACTGGCGGCATTAGTCACCAAAGCCGGCAATTGAAAAAAATTAAAATGAAAGGCGCAGGAATCGCTCTTCCTGCGCCTGAAACCTTATGGTGTGCTGATGGTCCCTTTTTCCCCTTCTTTCTTCTGGGCCGCCTCCTTCAGCTCATATGTGAGTTCATCCAGGCTCTGGCGTACATTATGCTTGCCTGAGAGGTTTTCGAGCAGTTCTTTCACATCGATGCCTGAAGAAGCTTTCAGCGTTTCCTGCATGGTGCTCATTAGATTTGTTGCATAGCCAGCAACCCTGTTGGCCCCGCTGCTTTTGCCATCGCCGCCTGTATCGACGACCGTGATTTTATCAATATTGGATAACGGGCTCGCAACCTGTTTGGCATATTCAGGAAGCATTTTGAGGACCATATCGAGAACTGCAGCCTCTCCGAATTGCTCAAACGCCTCAGCAATTTTCCGCTTTGCCTCTCCTTCTGCAAGTCCTTTCAGGCGGATAATTTCGGCTTCAGATTCCCCTTGGGCCCTTAAGGCATCCGCCTTGGCAAGGCCGTCAACCCTGACCCGCTCGGCTTCTGCCTTTGCTTGCGATTCAATGCGGTACTGATTGGCATCAGCTGCTGTAATCTGTTTACGCTTCTCTGCTTCTGCAGCCTGCTCCACAGCATAACGGTCTGCATCTGCCTTCTTTTTAACCTCGGAATCGTATTGCTTTTCACGCCTCAGGATTTCTTTTTCCTCCAGCTCGATCTGTTTCTGCCTTTCAATGATCCTGATCTGCATTTCATGCTCAGTAACTTCCTGTTTGGCCCTGGCTGTTTCCAGATCATAAGCCTGGTCGGCACGTGCCTTGGCGATATCCTGATCCCTGCGGTAATCTGCCATTTTCATCTTATTTTCCTTTTCGGCCTCAGCTATCTCGGTTGCCCTCTCCAGCTCTGCCTTTTTGGCGTCTTTATCAGCTTCTGCCTTTTTGATCCTCGTTTCTTTATCGGCTTCGGCTGTTGCAATATCCGCATCCCTTTTGACCTGAGCAATTCTTGGCTTGCCCAAAGAATCCAGATAGCCGTTTTTGTCCCTTACATCTTTGATCGTCAACGAAACGATCACAAGGCCCATCTTAGCCAGATCCTGGGAGGCTACTCTTTGGACCTCCTGGGAGAATTTATCTCTGTTTTTGTAAATTTCTTCGACAGTCATTGAACCAAGGATGGAACGCAGGTGTCCTTCGAGCACTTCCTTTGCCTCGTTCTCCCTGTCTTCCTTTGATTTTCCAAGGAACTGTTCTGCTGCAGTGGCGATCTCGCTGATGGAGCCGCCTATTTTAATGATGGCAGTGCCATCGGCCATCACTGGAACACCTTGTTCGGTGTATACCTCTGGCGTTGATACCTCAAGCTTGCTTGAAAGCAGGCTCAATGGCTCTGCCTGCTGAAATACCGGAAGGACGAAGGTCCCTCCTCCCCTGATGATCTTAATTTTATTGCCGGACTCATCCACGTGGACCCGCTTGTTTCCAAGATAGCTGCCTGTCACGATCAGAGCCTCGTCAGGTCCTGCCGTCTTATACTTAGTAACAAATACACCGAGCAGAGCAATTAAAAGAAAAGCTGCAACACCAACTACCACCCAAATCATTGCCATTCTGTTCCCTCCTGTTTATAATCCTTCAAGCCTGACAACCTGAAGGACATTTTCATTAACTTCTATAATGAGTACTTCCTGGCCTTCTTCAATCGGCCCTCCTTTAAAACTCTGGGCTGACTTGGCAATCCTCCCGCTGACACTTTCAATCAGCACTTCACCGAAACCGTCATCAGGTATCGGGATAATGACCTTCCCAACCCTGCCTCTTAAGGATTCATCTGTATAGACAAGTGATTCTTCCGCTTGGGATAAAGGGATCAGCACAAAAAGATATAAAACGGCATCCAAAACGAAAGCGATTGCCGCCGAGATGGCTATGATGAAGATGCTGTCCATCCCGGTTGTATATTCCATCAGGAAGCCGGCTGCCGAAAAAATCGTCATAAAAGCAAAAATCAGTATGGGGTCCAGGAAAGGGCTGATATCACCGGCTCCCTCCAAAACATCTCCGAACAAAATATATAAAACTATTATTCCGCCTGAAAAACACAAAATGTACAAGTATAGAGTCTGGATCGGCAACCCGAAGATCTCCATATCAATATCAAACCTCCCTCCCGCTTCTCGCACACAACATACAACGGCCTAAAAACTTAGCACAATTATAGATGATTTGCTTTTCCTCCCCCTCTGACTATCCAACTGGAAGCTTCTGTATTATTTACGAATGGGCATGGCAAAAGTTTCAATTTTCTCAAAATTACCCATAAAAAAAAGCATGGTTTCCCATGCTATCATGCAGCAAGCTCATAAGCTCCGTTGCCTTTAGTTAGCTGGCAGGACTATGCTGGCTGGTTTCTTTTATATTTTCAAATGAAAATTGATATATAACATTTTCTTCAACAGGAATTTCCAGCCATCTTCTGACCCCATATTTCGTCATCATTTCTTTGTATGATGGCCTGCAGTTTTCCAGGAGTGCCACTTTCAATGTTTCAAATCCATCTGAGTGCAGGACAGCCTCTTCAATCTGTCTCCTGATTTCAGCGGCAGTGGGTTCATCTGATTTTTTCAGCGGCAGTGTAACGACCAGAACATCATTCAGAACTTTTTCTTCCAGCGTCAGCTTAGAAGCAGAAAGCTTCTTGAAATACCTGCTCAGTTTCCATATATTAATTCCATCTACGGTTTCCCAAATCATAATTCTTCCTCCGGCTAATCTGATTGGATCCATTTAAAAATTATGTAATCCTGCTCCGTACCTACCATATCATACTATCAGCTAAAACAGAAATAGACTAATCTACCAAAATTGATTCCATTCCCTATAGCTGTGCCTGGTTCAAACTGAGGCAGAGTAGTCAATCCGGCCTAAGATCCCACATCAGGCGGCCGCCCGGCAGACAGCCTTTTTTTGTCATCGGCCCTGCCGCTGCTGCATACGCTAGTAAAGGCTTTACTTAGAATCAATTTACTCGCTTGGCAAGCATTATATTTTAGCGGAGGTTGCAGATACCATGAGATCAGACCGATATACCGGCAGGCGGACAATCAGATGGAAGATTCCTTTCCTCATCCTGTTGACGGCTGCAGCAGTTCTTCTGATTTTCTACTATTCTACCAGTCTTATTAAGATAGAATCACCGAAAAAAGATCTGGGTCAAAAGGTAGTCATTGAACTGCCTGCAGGCAAGAATATTTACACTTATGAAAAACTGCTGATCAAAGAAAATGGAAAGCTTTACTATAAAGGTGAACGAAACGAAATAGATTTGACTGGCGGCAGGATCATATATGAAGATTGGGATTAAGTTTTCATTTGCCGAAACAGGAGCAGTTCATTATGATAGATTGTCAGGGTAAAAGAAAACAGGAGGTTACAATTCCCCAGTAAAAGGAGATGAAAAGCTTGGGCAGCTACCGGAATGGATTAACACTGCTTTTAGCCAGGCTGAAAGTCCATCGAAAAGTACAGGAGGCACATGGCAGCCTGCCAGCAAAGCTCAAAATCGGACACCGTGGAGCGGCAGGATCCAGGCCGGAAAATACCTTCTCATCATTTGACTATGCGCTTCAAATGGGAGCAGATTTTCTTGAATTTGATGTCCAGCGGACCAAGGACGGTAGACTTGCGGTTATTCATGATTCGACTGTCGACCGGACAACAGACGGCAAGGGAAAAGTTTCTTCCCTGACATGGAAAGAGCTGAGAAGCCTGGATGCGGGCAGCTGGCATTCAACGGAATATGCGGGGGAAATCATCCCGTCATTCACTGAAATGCTGGACAAATATGCCGGTAAAGCCGGGCTCCTGATTGAACTGAAGAAGCCGGCCCTTTACCCGGGTATAGAAGAACAGATTGCAGAAGAGCTAAAGAGCCGGGAGCTGGACAAGGGCCCTGGATCCCGCATTATCATCCAATCTTTTGACAGGAGCTCAATGAAAAAGATTCGTAGCCTGCTCCCTTCCATCCCGGTCGGGATTCTCCTGAATTACAAAACGAAAAGGATGACCGCAAGGGAGCTTGAACAGATTGCAAAGTATGCCTGCTATATAAATCCAAAGCATACTATCGCAAGCAGACAGCTTCTGGACCGGATACATCAAAAAGGGATGAAGGCCATTATCTGGACCATCAGAACAGAAAAAGAAGCAGGAAAAGCATTGAAGCTTCCTGCTGACGGCATCGTAACAGATTTTATCGAGCTCCTTGATTGACTGAAGTGCACTCGATGCCTGATTTTAAGGCAAACTCCCTGCCTAAAACCCCTGGATCCTTTTAGCAAATTGAAATAAATAACGGAAATTGATCCTGCTATGCTGGGAGATAAGGAATGCTGATCTGGTGGCATTTGGTTTCCTGAGTGTATTGAGGGCAGCAACCATTTCCTGCTCTGACTTGATGCCAATTCCATGCCCAAAATAAGCATCATTGCCCAGATAGACCGCATTCTCCCCCGTCCAGACCGGATGCCGGAAATCGGGATTATAAAAATAGACAATGTCGCCTGGAATAAAGTTTGATCCTATTTTTGTAACAATGCCCAGATCTCTGTCATAATTCCAATCCCATACGAGCAGATTTTGGAACAGCTGATTGAAGTAGCGGACAGAAATAGACTCAAGCACTGCCTTGTATAAGATAAGCACGATGGCCGTTGAACATTCAAAAGCATATTTGCTGCCATTGGAAAAAACATCGTTGACCGCTTCAGAAGGGCGGACGTCCGGCCTTAAGGCATATCCCGCCCTTGTTTTTATCCAATATGCCGGATTGAAGAATGAGTCTTGAAAGGCGGCAAATACAGCGCCGCTTTCACTCAGCTTCCTCGAGTAGTACAGGATCTTTTCCCTCGTTTCCAGCTCAAACAATAGCTCACCGGCATTTGAATAATAAAATGTCTCCGGGCTTCTATCTAAAGCTTGCCATATAGCCCTTTGGGTTTCTGGCAGCATATCGGCGGACAGGCCTGGAAATACGGGCAGCTGTATCATAGAAAACTCCTTTCCAAGTACGGCTTCCCTATACCTTATGGCAGAGTGCTCTTTAAAATGCCCTGAGTTTTGGCCTCTTTCCGCAGAAAAGCCTGCCATCTTTAAGATGGCAGGCCACTCTGTCCTGTCAATCCCCCTGCAGGGCTTGTTCATGTTTCTTAAGATCTTCAATAAAAGAGGACGCCACCTCAAAGTCTTCATATAAAAACAGGAGTGTATCTCCCTCCTGGGACAATGACCAGGCTTTCTGGTAAGCTTCCAGTTCATCAGGGTGTACGAACACTGACTGGCTGTCAATAACCGTGGAAGCAGCTGCTTTCAAAAGAGAGGCAGTTTCAAGGGGCAGTCTTCCTCTCAGGTCTTTATCTTCCTTTATGATGATTAAATCTGAATATCCCGCTGAAATTTCTGCCATCCTGGCAATATCGGAATCCGACCGGTCTCCCGGGGCTGAAAGGATGGTAATCAGCCTTTTGTTTTTTGTATCTGCGGCCGTACCAAAAACAGCAGACAGCCCTGCAGCATTATGGGCATAATCAATGATGATTTCCCGCCCTTGAACAAGGAAAGCATTGAACCTTCCACGGGAATTCCTGGAGTCAGGTGTAAACGATAAAGCCTTTTCCTTGAGTGTTTCAAGACTTACTCCTTGCGCAGCCGCCGCAGCCAGTGCCTGAAGCAGATTGGCTATATTGTGCTTCGCCCTGCCATTGATTGTAACAGGTACATCAGCAGCAGGCAGGAATTCCGCTTTGATGCCTGCTTCCGCGTATACAATCTGTCCCATGCTGTCCAGATACCAAAGAGGCTCGCCCTTCTCCAGAGCCCTTTGGGAACCCTCGCTCTCTTCATTCAGTGATGTATAAATGACTTTCCCTTTCGTGTAAGACGCCATT
Source organism: Bacillus sp. MMSF_3328 (assembly GCF_030733525.1). Lineage (NCBI taxonomy): Bacteria > Bacillati > Bacillota > Bacilli > Caryophanales > Bacillaceae > Bacillus > Bacillus sp. MMSF_3328. The sequence goes on from NZ_JASHIV010000012.1 coordinate 109,958, forward strand.
TTTAAAGTCTCCGGATCATCGGCATTCAAGATGCAATAGCCCCCTTCAATGACTACTTCCGGTATAAGCCTCTTTAATTTTACCAGCTGGGCGAAATCCTCAATCCCATCAAGTCCGAGGTGATCTTCAGAAACATTGGTGACAATGCCTATATCACAATGGCGGAAGGCAAGCCCTTCTCTAAGGATTCCTCCCCTGGCAGACTCAAGCACCGCTATATCGACTTTAGGATGGCTTAATATCTTCCTTGCCGAAATCGGCCCTGAGCAGTCCCCTGTATCGATGCACTGTTCACCGACATAGACGCCATCTGAGCTGGTAAGGCCGACAGTCGTACCTTCCTTTTCGATGAAATGCTTGACGAGCCTTGAGGTTGTGGTTTTCCCGTTCGTTCCTGTTACAGCGATTACCGGGATCGCTGCTTCTTCCCTGCTGGAAAACAAATAGTCAACAATGTCAGCACCGGCGTTTCTGCTCTTTCCTTTTCCAGGGTAAAGATGCATCCGGATCCCAGGGGCAGCATTGACCTCCAGTACACAGGTATCACGCGGATCCAATGGCTTTGCGATATCCTGTGAAATGATATCGACTCCGGCGACATCAAGGCCAATCGAAGCTGCAGCCGCTTCAGCCATTTTCCTGACGGATGGATGTACTTCATCGGTAACATCGATCGCCTGTCCTCCGGTGGAAAGGTTTGCATTTCCTGCTACCGGCAGAACCCTTCCTTTTTCAAGTACATAGCTCTTATTCAAATCCATTTTTTCAAGGAAGCAGTCCAGCGCCTCAGCCATTGGAATTTTGGTCATAGGCTTTTCATGGCCGTTTCCTCTCAGCGGATTTTCATTCTCTTTATCGATCAGCTGCTGAATCGTATCTTTGCCGTTTCCGATGATAAAAGGAGGCACTCTTAAACTTGCAGCCCGCAATTGGTTGTCAACTACAAAGAGGCGGTAGTCGCTTCCTTCATAATGCCTTTCAACAATATACGGCTTGTCTTCCTCATTGAGGCATTTCTGCACAGCATTCAGCTCATCCCAGCTGCTGATGCCTGTTGCCACACCCTGCCCCTGCCTTCCATGAAGGGGCTTGATTACAAGCGGGAAGCCGACCCTCACTGCAGCTTCAGTTATCCCTTCCAATGTTTCGGCCACTTCCCCTTCTGGTACAGGAATGCCGGTTCCACGAAGCATTTCCTTGGTCATTTCCTTATCACAGGAGGCCTCGACAGCCAAATAAGAGGTCTGGCTCGTAATGGTTGCCTGTACATATTTTTGTTTAGAGCCTGTCCCAAGCCTTAGGAAGCTGTTTTTCCCCACACGTTCAACAGGAATTTTACGTGCTGCAGCGGCCAGATAAATCGACTCTGTGCTCGGGCCAAGCTTATTCTTGTAAAATAAGTCGGCGATCTTCTCAACATAGTGTTTTACCGAAAAGCCTTCCTCGCCCCTGAGGATTTTTTCAGCAATCTCTTTTGCTGACTGAAAGGCGTACAAACCTGATTCCGGCTCTTTGTATTCAAAGGCAATAAAATAGATGCCCTTTTTCCCGCTTGTGATTGTTTTTCCATACTTCACTTCGATGCCTGCCAGGGACTGAAGCTCAAGGGCTATATGCTCCAGTACATGGCCCATCCATGTCCCCTCGCGGAGGCGCTCTGCAAAAGCGCCTTTGTATCCCCTTGAGCAGGTATGCTCCCCGAGTGACGGAATGGCCTCCAGCAGAATGTCAGCGAAAAAGGGAAGCTTATTGGTGGGCTGGAACTCCAGCTCTTCGAGATCGATTTCCACCCACATCATCGGTTTATAGCTGAAATAATTAGGACCCTGCAAATATCGTATGCGCTTTACGTTCATCTTTGTCCCTCTTCCCCATTAAGAAGTAATTTTCTATTGCCCAAATCAAATCTGTATCCGCCGGTCAAAGTGTGCAGCTTAAAATCAGACAGCGTCAGTTCCTCGCTTCCGTTGCTTGAAACAGCGGAATTGACGAACTCCCCTTCCTTTCCATCAAAGACGAACACCTGATGCTCGCCGAAGACTTCAAACTGTCCATTTCTGACGAGGATGGCCGTATTTTCATCAATGCCTATCCCCATCAAATCTGTGTTTTCCGCAATGGCTCCCAAAAGCCTGCCAAACCGGGCCCTTTGGGAGAAGTGCTGATCGATGACCAGGTTTTGGAGAAAACCGAAGCCTTCTCCCAATTCTACCTGCAGGACATCATCTGCCGCTTTTGTCTGGGACGACACGATCATAACTTTCCCCATAATGGAGGCGCCTGCACTCGTCCCGGCGATGGGCATCCCCTTTTTCCAGCTGTTATGTAATGCTTCGTATACCTTTGAACCAAGAATCAGTTCTGCCAGCCTGCCCTGGTCGCCGCCAGTGATAAAAACAGCTGCAAGGCTCTCTATCCTCCGGGCAATTTCCTCCGATTCCGCGTCAGCCCGCGAAGAGATGTCAAGGCAGATCACTTCACCCGCTCCAAGCCTGTTCAGAACCTCTATATATTCACGGCTCACTTCATCAGGGATCCGGGATGCAGTAGGCAGGACCCCGATCGGGCCTGTCCTTGCAGCCGAAATCTCCACAAATTTCTTCAGAATCTCAACTTCATTGCACTTCTCTTCGTTGCCTCCAATGATCAATAAATCCCCAGTCTGCATTCTTTCACCTTTTCCCGTCATGTTTTTGAAGTGATAATGATTTTTAAGACCCTTCTTTGATCCCTGCCTGAACCTCACCCTTCCAGTTTTTTCATTAAATCCCAAGCTTCTATACCCCTGTACGAACCTATATGAAACCGCATCCATTAAAATTTTACAAAATAAAAAAACAGCCCTTTGCAGGGGCCATTTTCATTCAGATCAATGTATTGCGGTCTTCCATCTGCGGCGGCTCTTCCATCCATCCATTCTTGGCCATGATTCTTCCTCCATCATGTCCATATGTATAGATATCCTTGGCCAGGGCTGCCATTTTCAAAGGCAGGTCATTTCGGAGACTAAAGGCAGTTCCTATCGCATTGCTTCCAAGTCCAAAGCTGCACAAAAGGCTGGTGCAATACAGCATGAGCTTATCAGTGAAAGGGCCTTCAGTCGAAGAGGTCGGATACCCTGCCGAAGTGGATGGGACCTGTATATCGCTATCTGTCAGCTTCTGCCCAAATTCAACAATGATTTTCTGGGAGAGGTCTTTTCCTTTATTGAAGTAATCCCTCACTTCCTGCTTCTTTGCAGTCTGTGCAAATCCAGTGATCATTTGCATCCCTGTCACATTGCTCTCAATGGCATGATATAGATGCGCGACTTCAACTGTGTTCAGGGATCTTTTGTTGCCAAAAAGGTCGTTTCCCTTCATATACCCAGTTCCCTCGGCCATTTCGACATCCTTGGGCATAGTAACGGAAGGCGGACGCGGCAGCAGACCCTTCTTGAGCAGGAACTGCGTAAAGTGCTGATAAAATTCCTGTGTAATCTGTGAAAGATTTCTGTATAAGGTGATGATATCCTCTCTGTACGCCATGCTGAGATGGAGCGTATGCAGCCCCATGCTGATTTCCTTCATCAGCCTCAAAAAATGAATATCAAAATAAGGCTGATACAGAACCGGGGCATCGGGATTGACATCCTGAGAGGTAAAACCTTTAGGGACGACTGCACCATCTTCTTCAAAAATACGCTCAATCCTTTCTTTATAAGGGGTTACCTGAACCAATAAAGACTGCAGCAGTTCCTTTCCTTCCGGATCCCCGGCATTTTTAATAAAATACGGCAGCATATGAATTATCATTGACTTTTGCTGATATGTCATCCATAAAGTACCTAATTCAGAAGATGAGATTGCCGGCTTGTTTCCCATGAGACCACTCCTTTTATATTGCCTGCATAATAGAATATCGTCTCCAAAAGTCTTTCATGGGATTCACCTTCAAAAAATAAAAGCTGCCTCCGCGGGGCAGCCTGTTTGCCTTATTCAGATTCTTCCTCAGTGCCTTCTTCGGTTTCTGTATCTGCATCTTCATTCTGCTCTGTGTCTGTTTCAGTATCTTCATCTTCTGTACCGCTGCATCCTGTAACTGCCATTGATAGTGTTAGAGCAGCAAACAGCATCAAAAACCATTTTTTCATCTTTTATTCCTCCTCTTTTTTAATGAACCGGTTACAAGCTTATCTTACAAAATTAAAAAAGAAAGAAAATAGGATTTGCAGGTTTTTTACCTCTCTTAACCATTTCTTATCCTCGCCTTATAAAATTTACCAAATTTTTAAGAAAAGACTCCTGCCATAGCCCCTTTACTTGCGCCCGAACATGCCAAACTATTCAATGATCCCCGTACCCATGATTTTCGAATCTGCTTTTACTTTAATGTCGATATCAGGATAAATTTCATTCCATCTTTCCCACTCATCCTTCTCAACATGGCTGGCTCTGTAAGCAAGCCCAAACCCCATAGGATCTAGAGACTTCTCCTGAAACTTTTTCAGCAAGTCTTTCACTATCCGTTCAATCTCCTTCTCAAGAAGCTGATTATAAACCTCAAGCTCCTTCTCCGATAGATCGCTTCTTGACTCTTCGATCGTACCTTTAACTGAAATGCCTACTTCCACGGCAGCTTCATTTCCAGATTCAGCAATCTTTATATCAGATTTATAATTGTCGATGGAAACCACGAAAAATTTATCCTTCTCTTTAACAGTAATCTGCTGTTTTTCAAATTCGTGCTTGAGGGCATTAAAAGTTTTTGTCTCGTTCTTTGAAAGCCTTAGTACACGTTTATGATTCATAAATATATCAGCCTGGTTGATTTCAAGGAGGCCGTTTTTCACTTTGACCACCGGGAGCACCGGGCTGATCCCCTTGCTCTTGCTTTCCCTGTAAAACTGGAACAAATACTTGGAAATGGTATAAGGAGACTCAGAACCCTGCAGATCAAAGGAGAGAAAAAGTGTATTGGATGCCAGCCTTTCAGAAGGGGGCTTAATTTTCATCACCTCTTCAGCAGTCGGCTTGCCAATCGCTATCCAGGCTATTTTCTGAATGTCCCTTCTTCTGTAGAACCAATCCATTTCCCTTTTGATGCTGGCATCTGTCAATTGGTCACCAAGCAGGATCACCTTCAGATGCCCAAAGTCAAGTTCCTTATCGACTCTTGATTTGATGATTCTTATCGCCTCTGATATCGTTTCAGAAGTTTCTGTTACAACCACAAAGCGGCTGTCATCCGACCTTGTGTCTGCCGTGGGGATGGCAAGCTTCAATGATACTTTGATCAGATCCCCTCCTTCCTCGGACTTATCTATTCCCATTGTCACAACAAAAAACCGATTATCTATATCCTTGAATCCGCAGCCTCCAACAAACACTAAGAGGACGAAAACAGCCGGCAGCAGCCATTTCTTCATTTGTTTTTCCTCCAGGAGAGCAATATAAACAGGACAACCATAATGTACTCGCTCGGCATGCGGATGTTCATCCACCATATTGTAAAGACAGACATATTCTCTTCATTGACAAGAAAAACGCCAATAAAAAACAATGCAGCAAACAGCATCAGTGGAAAATTTGTTAAAAGTGCACCCAGTTTAGTTTTATTCTTATGCATTTTAAGCAGGAAGACACTTTTAACCAGTGCCTGGGCTACATGCCAGTGAACCACAACATTCATCAGCGAGATTCCTATGTAGATCAGGATGAAAATGTAGAATGCCCTTTCAACAAAGGCTAGCTCCATTCTGACTGCATCAGCACTCGACAGCCAGGGATATTCCAGATCGCCCACTCCTTCAAACCCAAAAGTGCCAATTGGAACGAAGTACGTGGTTGCAAGCACTGCTGCTCCTGCAGGCAGGGTCAGCAGAATGAAGCGCGGCTTTACCTTCCCCTTCATGACTACATTGAAGATGACTAAATTTGCGTATCCGGAAAAGACATATGTTGCAGCAGATACTGACTTCCAGGTCGGCATTTGCCACAGGTGTGTCGCTGCCTCTTTAATGTCCAGCCAGCTCAGCGATCCGCTGAGATAAATTTTAACAAGAAGCAGCACAGCAAGCGGCCCGTTCAGAATGAGGATGATTTCCAGGAGGTACAGCACCTTTTCTGGCTTAGAAGAAGCCGCCCATACAACAAAAAACAGAAAGAAAAGCGCTATCTGCCATTTCTCCATGTCAGGATTGATAAATCTTTCTGTAATGTCTGTAAAAGCGTAAAGTGTGATCAGGCCAGATGCCAGCCAAATGACGGCCAGATATAGGATAAGCGGCTTCCCTGCCCAGCCGGGGATGAAAGAGTTCTTCAGAATCTGCGGCAGACTTTTTCCTTCAAATCTGCCCATTGCCCTTGAAAAGAAATAAGCTCCGATCACGCCAAGAGGCAAAGCAGCCGCCATGGACATCACCGCTCCGCCAGTACGTTCCTCAATCAGCATCTTTGGAACAAAAACGATGATATTGGCAAGCATATTTAACAAAATCAGATAATAAAAATAACGGCTAGTCATTCGGACCTCCTCGCTTCTACTGTTTGCTGCCTTCGCCAAAAAACATTTTCAGATACGGCTTTCCGAAGCTGTCCAATCGTACGAGAAATAGAAGCAGGCCCATCAGGCCAATCACCAGGCCAATCATGCCAGTCATGGCAGCCAAAAGAAGGATGACATATTTCATTACCCTCATCGAGAAGCTCATTTCATTGATTGGAATCACAAAATTGGAAATGGCCACAGCTGAGACGATGATGATCATGATGTTGGACACCAGCCCTGCCTCCGTTGCAGCCTGTCCCAGAATCAATCCTCCAACCGTCGTCGCTGTCGAGCCGATCGATTTAGGGAGCCTGATGGATGCTTCTGTCAGCAGCTCCATCATAATCAGCATGAACAGCACCTCCAGATAGGAGGGATAAGGGACTGATGACCGGCTCCCCGCAATTCCCAGTGCAAGCTGGACCTGGAAGACTTCAGGATTATAAGAAGTAATGGCCACGTAAAGTCCAGGGAGCAGCAGACTTATAAACAGGCCCAGATACCGCAGGGTGATCAGAAATCTAGAAACCCAATATGGCTGATACAGGTCTTCCATAGAGCTCATAAAGTCGAAAAAAACGGCCGGCAGAATCAGGCCGAAAGGAGATCCTTCAATAAGGATGACTATCTTTCCCTGTGCAAGATTAAGGGCTATGCGATCAGTCCTCTCAGTGATCATGAACACAGGAAAGAGCGTTTTTTCCCGCGGCGTCAGCATTCTATGGATTTCCCCTGCTGACTGGACGATTTTCTGTGAAGCTTTGATGCTTTCTATTTTATCTTTTACCCCCTGCAGGATGTCTGCCTCAATCTTTTCCTTGTCATAGAGAAGCAGAAGGCCCAGCCCGGAAACAGAGCCTATTTCATTTTCTTCCACCGTCAGGCTTGTCTTATGATAGCGGTGGCGGATGATATTTAGATTTGTACCCAGGTCTTCGCTCAATGCAGTCTGTGGTCCCTGGATGGTTGTTTCGACTGTTGCGTCCTTGACTCCCTGGCTTATATATTTCTTTAGCTGCAGAACATAAAAAGTTTCCCTGAATAAGAGGATCGCCGAGCCCCTCATCAAATCCTTCAGAGCCTGCCCTCCGTCCTCAAGCTCACTGATACCGGACAGTGAACAAATATATTTTTTATATCCTGTTTCATCCTCCAGCTGGAAAAAAGGCTTTACAAGCTGCTCCTGGATTTTGTCAGTATCGCATATACTTTTTATATAAAATAAATAGACAGAAAAACTCGCCCCTTTTAGCTCCTGAACGGCTGTATCTGATGCATGGCCAGCCTTCTCCTTTAAAAAATGGAGGAGCTCTTCCCTTTTATTGCCGCCCTTGAACATCTCTTCACCAACTTACTTAAGAAATATCCACTATTGTCCCACTGCAAGGAAAATTCATGCAGAAAAAGCCTTTCAAAAAAAAACAGGATTTTTTTTCGATCATTATTGACCAACAGAGAAAAAGGTTATATAATAAATAACGTTGTCCCAGTAGCTCAGCAGGATAGAGCAACAGTTTCCTAAACTGTAGGTCGGGAGTTCGAATCTCTTCTGGGACGTATATAGTGAAAATGCCCGCTGCATATGCAGCGGGCATTTTTTATTGCTACTGAAAAAAAATCAGCCTGTTCGTTCTGAGGAAATATATCATTTTGCACCCCTCCCCCTCCCGTCAGCTGCACATTGAAATTCTCCTCCCGGTTTTTCACTTCTGAAAAAGGGTAATGTACTATTACACAATCATCAAGGAGGTTATATTCATGGCTGAAACAAATAAACACCAGGACAATGACTCAATTGAACAGGAAAAGAAGAAAGAACACAACAAAGATATCGAACCGCAAAGAGAAGGATCCAAAACAGAAAAGAACCAAAAATAATCTCGTATAAGAGGTGATTTCGCATGGCAGGCGAAAAAGACGGAAAATACGAACAGCAGGATATGGACAACCCTGAACAATTTAAAACCGACAAAGAAAGCATCTACGATAAATTCAAGGAAGAGCAGAATGTTGATACCATTCCTCTTGAGGACTTAAAGCAGGAGCAGCACGAGGAGAAGATGGGGAGGAACACGAAAGATAATTCCTCCAGTGAAGAAAAGTATAATGCAGACTTCGAAACGATTGATAAAGATAAAATAGGAGGGGATTCTTATGACTAATAATGATGTGAAAGAAAAAGTGCTTAAAATCTTGGAAGATAATAAAATAGGAACGCTTGCGACTGTAAAAAACAATAAGCCGCATACACGCTATATGACATTTTTCAATGATGAGCTGAAGCTTTATACTGCAACAAGCAAAGAGACCGATAAAACGGAAGAAATTGAAGAAAATCCGAATGTGCATATACTTATCGGATATGATGGCGAAGGGCTGGGAGATGCTTATCTCGAGATCGAAGGAAGGGCCTCTGTAAATGCTTCTGAAGAGCTTAAGGAAAAGGTCTGGAATGATCATTTAAAGCCATGGTTTGACGGTCCGAATGACCCGAATTATATCGTCCTCGAAATACTGCCGACAGACGTCAGGGTAATGAACAGCAAAGACAGCTCTTTTGAAACTCTAGAATTATAATCTAATGAAATAGAAAGCAGGCAGCTATGCTGCCTGCTTTCTGTTTTCATTTAAATGCTTCCCATCCAATAACAGTCTCAAAATCTTCATAACGCGGCAAATAATAATCCGCGCCAGGTGTAGTATTCTGGAAAAGGCAGGTCCTGATGCCCAGCTCCTTCGCCGGAAGAATATCGAGTTCCCTGTCACCGATGGCAAGATCAATGCTGTTTTTGCCATGCAGATATTCATAAGAAGCTTTATGCGGCTTCCTGGGATATCCATCATCTCCGGCGACAAGATCGGCAAATAAAGAGGACATATTGTGATGCTCCAGGATGGCCAGCACATCCTCCCTCTCTTTATGTGTCATGATGACATTGTACCCGGCCCTTTTCAGCACATCCTTCACTCCTGGAAATGGCTGAAGATCCTGCGGCTTCAGACTTCTTGCCATCTTTCTTATATAGGAAATCTGCTCTTCCTTCAGGTTGTAATGGGTAAAGGCATGGGTAAAAGAAATCTTTAATTGAGACAGGATCTCTTCATGTTCTGCCTCTTCTCCCAGCACATCCTTCAGAATCCGTGTATAAGCGGGATATGTATCAAAAAGTGTACCGTCAAAGTCCCATAGAATATTCATTACTGCTCCTTTCCGGCTATTGCTTTGCTGCCGGCATTGATTATATTCATAATCTGCTCAATCGGCTTTGGCCTGGAGAAGTAGAAGCCCTGCGCCTCATCACATCCGATTTCCATCAGGAATGACAGCTGCTCCGGGGTTTCAACGCCCTCGGCAGTGATTTGCATGCCAAGATGCTTGCCCATCGATACAATGGAAGCGACCAAAGCTTTATTATGTTCATCACTTTCCATCTGCTGAATAAAGGTTTTGTCTATTTTAAGCCGCTGGATCTGCAGCTCCTGGAGGTTGCTCAGCGAATTATATCCTGTCCCGAAATCATCGACGCTCAGCATCAGCCCAAGGTCAAGCAGCTGCATAAAAGCATCCCCTGCCGAATAGGCATCATTCATGGCCACCCTTTCTGTTATTTCAAGCTCAAGGAACTTCGGATCCAGGCCGGTTTCGCTTAAGATGCCCGAGACAGTTTCCACAATATCTTTTTGCAGGAGCTGCTTGATCGAGAAATTCACAGAAATGATATATTTCCTGCCATATTTTTCGTTAATAGCGGAAATTTCTCTGCACGCCTGCCGCAGGACCCAGCTCCCTATCTCGGATATGGAGCCTGATTCCTCAGCTATCGGGATAAATTCAGCCGGGGGAATAAAGCCGATTGAAGGATGCTTCCATCTCAGAAGCGCTTCAAATCCATTCACTGATTGATCGGATACTCTGATCTTCGGCTGAAAGTGTACCTCCAATTCATCCCGCACCAGTGCATGCTTTAAATCTTCTTTTAACGTCATCTTGCGGATGATGCTCTCATCCAGCTCAAGCGTAAAGATAAAATATGTATTTCTCCCTTTATCTTTGGAATTGTACATAGCTATATCCGCCTTTTTCATGATGTCATTAACATCTTTCCCATGCGTTGGATATAAGGCTATCCCGATGCTTGTTGTAATCACGATCTCGTGTTCAAGAATCTGGACAGGCTCTACAACCTTTTCAATCAGATCTGCTGAAAAATCATCCAGCTGCAGATTTTCCTTAACTGGCTTCAAAATGATGAACTCATCACCGCCAAGCCTGCCCACAATATCCTCGCTGCCACAATTCTCTTTCAGCCTGGATGCAATTTTTTTGAGCAGATCATCACCGATATTATGGCCGAGAAGATCATTGACATGCTTGAAATGATCCAGATCGATAAAAACAACCGCAAACTGGATATCCTCTGCCATCCACTCCTCAATCGACTGCATGACCTTTCTCCTGTTTGGAAGCCCCGTCAATGTATCGTGATAGGCAAGGTGATTAAGGTGTTTATTGCTTTCAACCAATTCCTGTTCTTTCCGGTTATACTGCTTCTCCCCGTAAACTGTCGTCACACCGAGGAGCAGCAGGATGGAGAGCACTTCTGTAAAAAATAAGCTGTTATCCCCGCTGCTGTTCAAACTCCTGATAATCTCAATGGTGCTCCCTACAAATGTATAAGCTAGCAGCAGCGCCCCAAAGGAGAGAAACCAGAAAGGCACTTTTTGCTTATTGAATACTTTATCAATATAAATCTGCTGCACAAACCGGAAGCATAGGAACAATGAAATAATGAAGAATAAGCTGGCAATGAGAATATGCTCAGTGCTGACAACTAATGAAGGATTTATTTTTCTGACAAAATAAACATCTATGCCAATTGTCAATCCAACAAAGAAAACACACAGCACCAGATTCTTGAGCGACATTTCCCGGTCATCTTTAACTCCAGCAAATTGAAAAAGAACCATATAAACAGCGAACTGGCACAGAAAAATCGCCAGGCTATTCAGTGTGAATGCATCTGCAGGTTCGATAAATCCGTAAATGCTTAATAAGGTCATCAGTTGCAGCCATACATAAAAGGAGCTGGATAGCGGAAGAAGCAATGTCTGGGAGTACTTTTGTTTTTGATAGATATATCTGCTTCCCAGGAAAACGGAAGAAAAAAAGATAAAAGCCAGCAGCACCATGGCGGCCGCAGAAATAATGTAGCTATTCACAATGATGTCCACCTGTCCTAGTCTATTATTATCAGGAAAAAATTACTATATACCTATGATTATATTACTATCCCTCCCCTTATAGTGTCAAAAACCAGTATGCGGAGTACTGAGAATGAAAGAAGCATCCCAGCGGCTGAGGATGCTTTTCTGACAGTCTATTTTTCTGCTGAATATTGTTCAGGCAGATTGTCGATTTCCCTTGAAAGACGTCCAGTTAAAATATAGAAATACATTTGGAAGTCAGCCCGAAGCGACCAGAGTGGATGTCCAAAAGTTGCCGGCTTATTTCCTTCAATAAAGAAATGGGAGAACCAGGCAAACCCATAAGCAATGACCGGCGCCAGAATGATAAACCAGACATTTAAATAAATGATGGCAAGAGCAATACAGATATATACAAAAGTAGTGCCGATGAAATGCCATGTCCTAGTGGATTTTTTGCTGTGCTGCGAAAGGTAAAAAGGCCAGAACTCATTATAATTCTTAAACTCTTTCATAAATTCACCTCATTTCTGTTTCCGGAAGGCAAAGAAACTCAGATAACCGGCTCCCAATCAGCCTGATTGCATGGCTTCCTTCTTCCGGGCTTGAGAGACCGTCGATCAGGACGGCAGCATATAAAACATCCCGGCCTGAAGCAAAGATGGCGCAATCATGCTCTATTCCAGGCAGCTCCCCGGTTTTATTGGCAATCTTCAGCTCCTTGCATGCAAGGGCCGGCAGCTTTTCTCTGAATTGCTGCGCTTCCATTATATCGAGCATCTTGCTGCGGTTCTTTTCGGAAAATAATTCACCATCTTTTATTGCTCTCAGGCATTTAACCATATCCGCGGCAGTGGTAAAATTGTCAATACCTTTTGCTGCGGCTTCAGGGTCCATCATTTTTCTGCCCAGTACAGTTGTTTGAAGACCCAGTCCATGCATTCTATCATTAATATTTTTCTTGCCCAGCAATTTTATCAGCAGATTGGCAGCTGTATTGTCTGAGACTATAATCATCAAGGTTATACAGTCCAGAATGCTTAGGGAAGCTGTTACTGAAAGAGATTGAATGATACCGGCCCCTCCGGCCTTTTCAATCCCGCCAATACGCACCTGCTCATTGAGATCCAGGACGCCCTCCTCTGCCTGAAAGAAAGCTTCCATCATGATCGGGATTTTGATGAGGCTGGCTGCAGGATATTTCCGCCCGCTGTTCATATGGATTGCCCTCTCACCGTACTCTACTGCCAGACTGGCATTACCCGGACATTGTCTGAGGATATCAGCCAGCCTCTTTTCAAGTTGATTGATATTTTCAGAGAGCAGCCCGGTCATTTAGATGCTGCCTGAGAGCTGTCATGATTTCCCGTCAGATTGGGATCGTATAAATGGCAGGCAACAAACCTTGATTTCTCCGCTTCCTGCCAGACAGGCGTCTTTTCTGCACAAATATCCATGCTGTGAGGGCATCTGGTCCGGAACACACAGCCGCTTGGAGGGTCGATCGGGCTTGGCAGCTCGCCTTGGAGGATGATTCTTTCCCTTTGATCCTCAACATCCGGATCAGGGATCGGAATGGCTGAAAGCAAAGCCCGTGTATATGGATGAAGCGGATTACGGTACAATTCCTTACTGGTTGTGAGCTCCATCATATGCCCCAGGTACATGACGCCGATCCGGTCGCTTATCTGCTTGACCATTGACAGGTCATGGGCGATGAATAAGTATGTCAGCCCTTTTTCCTTCTGAAGCTTTTTGAGCAGGTTCACCACCTGGGCCTGGACCGAAACGTCCAGTGCTGATATCGGTTCATCCGCTATAATGAATTCAGGCTCCAGGGCGAGGGCCCTCGCAATGCCGATCCTCTGTCTCTGTCCCCCGCTGAATTCATGCGGATACCGCCCGGCATGCTCTCTATTAAGTCCGACATCCTCCAGAAGCTGATAGATTTTTTCCATTCGCTCCTGTTTATTCCGGAATAAGCCATGGACTTCCATCGGCTCGGCAATGATTTCACTTACTGTTGATCTGGGATTGAGTGAAGCATAGGGATCCTGGAAAATCATCTGCATCTGCTTGTGGAAAGAGAAGCGCTCCCTGTTTGTCATGCTGTGGACATTTTTTCCATTGAAGATGACTTCCCCATCTGTACTATCGTAAAGCCCGATAATCGTCCTGCCGGCAGTCGATTTTCCGCATCCTGATTCACCGACAATTCCGAGGGTTTCTCCCTTTTTTATATTAAAGGAAATGCCGTCAACTGCTTTTAACACCTCTCCTTTTCCAAGCGTAAAATGTTTTTTGAGATTCTTTACCTCAAGTATGCTGTCCGGCATCGTCAATCTTCCCCCTCCTGCCAATAACGGCGTGCTGCGCATAGTTCCTTTTCATAGATGGTGTCTTTAAGCGGGATAATTTCGATCGTTTTGCCTGTATTCGGCGAATGGAGCAATTTTCCGTTTCCATAGAAGATTCCCACATGATGGATGCTGCCCCTGCCTTCCTGGTAAGCAAAAAACAGCAGGTCGCCCGGCTGGATCTCAGCAAGGTCCACTTTCTTGCCACTTTGTGCCTGATCATGGGCATCCCTTGGGATGATATAGCCGTTTGCCCTGCACATATTATAGCTGAATCCAGAGCAGTCATAACCCCAGCTGCTCATCCCTCCCCAAAGGTAAGGCAAGCCAAGGAAGCGCTCACCTTCGGAAACGATTCCCGCTCCATTCCCCTTCCTCCTTGCTTCCAAAGAAGGATGAAGGATAACATCCTCCTGCCGAAGAAGTCCGTACCCTTCAGGGATTCTTACTTTAAGCCACTCATCAGATTTCTCAACAGCAGGAAGGACAGTTTCAAAGCTAAGTTCCATTAAAGGCTTCTCTTCCTCTGAATACAAAACAGCTTTTTTCGAACTGATAGATGCAACAGGGCCTTTTTTGATATTCCATTCATTCAGTTTCATCAGCTGGCTTTTTGGCATCCAGCCAGGATAGCCTCTTTCATTTTTTCCTGAAGGCTGGCTAAGGATTATGACGCTCGCCCAAGGTCCCTCTTCTTCCAGCAGGATAACCTCCTGGCCAAACAGTGCCTGGGTCTGGATTCTGTTTTCATTGCAAAGCGCGAGGCTAGTTTCATATGTCAGGCCAGCCAGCCATCCCTCTATATCCGGCCAGCTGGAAATTGCTTTTCCATCTATTTTCCTGGCAGATTCAGGTGAGGTCCAAACTGTCGCCACCGGTACATTTACCAGCCATTTATGCTGAATTCCCACTTGAAATTCCTCCTTCTGAATACACTTGCCTGATGCCAAGCCCTGCCGCATCAGGGAAAGTGATTTTCCTTCCGCTGTAGCTGATGCCGCCTTCTACCATATCTTTGGCCAGCATAAGGGGGGCATCAAAATCAAAGCGGGTGATATTTTTTTTGCTTGCAGCAAAATGGGCAGCGGCACTGATGCCTATTTTTGTTTCAATCATGCTTCCCACCATGCATTCGACACCGCAGGTTTCAGCCAGCTGGTTGATGGCCTGCGCCTGGAAAATTCCCCCTGCCTTCATTAATTTGATATTGATCAGATCAGCACTCCTTGTACATAGCACCTGGAGCGCCTGCTTCGGGCTGAAGACACTTTCATCTGCCATGATGAGAGTTTCAACGGAATCGGTCACTTGTTTAAGCCCTTCGATATCGTCTGCGGGAACCGGCTGTTCGACCAGCTCAATGTCGAGTAGGCTGTCTTCCATTTTCCTGATGGCCCTGACTGCATCCTTTGCCTGCCATCCCTGATTCGCATCAAGCCTGATTTTCACCTTGTTGCCGACACGCCTTCTGATTTCCTTTATTCGGCTGATGTCTGTCATGATATCATCTTTTCCGACCTTAACCTTCAGTACATTGAATCCCTGATCTATATAGGAAGCAGCATCATCGCCCATTTCTTCGGGATTATTCACACTCACTGTATAGTCAGTCTCGATTTCATTTTTCGCGCCGCCAAGGAATTGATACAGCGGCAGCCTGCAATGCTTGGAAAGGCAGTCATATAGAGCCATATCCACCGCAGCTTTTGCACTTGAATTCCCGACCATCAATGTCTTTATTGCCTGGAAAATAGTTTCATAGTTCAGAAGGCTTTTACCGACAAGATATGGCTTGAACACATGGTGGATGGCCGATTCGATGCTCATGAGGCTGTCCCCGGTGATGACGACTGTAGGAGGAGCTTCTCCCCAGCCTTCAATGCCGTTGTCGCATGTGATTTTAATGACCACAGATTCCGCTGTAGTCACAGTCCTTAAGGCAGTCTTAAACGGCTTGATCAATGGGATGGCAACCCTGAAGGTCTCAATTCGCTCAATATTCATCCTTGCACCTCTTTAGCGTACGCCGCTTTCGACATACAATTGTTTTTCCGCTGTATCCAGCACCGCATCCGCTCCGAGCGGAACAGAGAAGTGAGGCGAGCAATGTCCGACCTTAAATCCTTTCATGGCCGGCCTGCCCGCTTTAATCAGATAGTAATCAATAACTTCATCAAGAGATAAGCTGAGCTCGCGCTGCGGTTCACATTTGTTAAAGTCCCCCACGACAATGCCTGCTGCTTCAGATAATTTGCCTGCCATCAGCAGCTGATTCAGCATCCGGTCGACTGAGCGCGGTTCTTCATTGATATCCTCGATCAGCAGCAGCTTCCCTTTCATATCAATCTCAAAAGAAGTTCCAAGCGTACTTGCGATCAAGCATAGATTGCCTCCAGTCAGGGGACCTTCTGCTCTTCCTTCCACTACTGCTGTCAAAGGTGAAATCTCTTCAGTGTATAAGGAATCTGCAGGCTTGAAAAGCTGGCTGAAATATTGTTTGGACAATGGGTGGACGTCCTCCTTCCCGATATCGGAAGCAAGCATCGGACCGTGAAAGGTAATAAGCCCGGTTTTCTGCCTTACGCTCGTGTGAAGGAAGGTGATATCACTGTAGCCCCAGAATATTTTGGGATTTGCCTTAATAAGGCCATAATCCAGGTCACCTGCAATTCTGGCAGTTCCGTATCCCCCGCCTGCACAAAAGACCGCTTTAATCTCTTTGTCTTCGAACATATCATGCAGATCCTCGAGCCTCTCTTTGTCTGTGCCAGCCAGGTAGCCATTTAGTTTCCTGACAGATTTCCCTTCTCTGACTTCCAATCCCAGCTCTTTAAGAAAATTAATGCCCCTATCAAGGCTTTTGAGGTCAGGCGGGCTGGCCGGTGAAACTACACCGACAGCATCCCCTTTTTTCAAATGTCCCGGCTTTATTTTCATATCATATGCCCCTTTCCATATGCGCTGCCGTTTGCCAGTTAAAAAGGGATGTTCAGCAGAACACCCCTTTTCAATGCTATTCTTTGTCAGCCCATTTTAATTCCAGATATCCGACTGGGTGGCGGACGATACCTGATACAGCTTCATTTTGGAGATATACCTGGTTATAGAAATGCAGTGAGAAAATAGGCGACTCATTATAAAGGATTTTTTCTGCTTCGTACATCATGTCATAGCGTTTCGCTTCATCAGCTTCATTTTTTGCGGATTGAATCAGCATATCGAAATCCGCATTGCTCCAGCCGGTCCGGTTCATCGAGTGGCCGGTCTGGAAGTTCTCAAGGAAGTTGATCGGGTCAGCATAATCAGCCAGGAAAGAGCTTCTGGAAAGCTGCAGGTTCAGCGCCTTCTGTTCAGTCGCGAACACGTTTGCTTCCATATTTGCAAGCTTTACATCGACCCCAAGATTTTCTTTAAGCATCTGCTGAAGGGCTTCTGCAATTTTTTTATGCACATCATTCGTGCTGTATGTCAGAGTCACTTCAGGAAGCTCGCTGTAGCCTTCCTCTTCCATTCCCTTCTTCAGCAGCTCTTTTGCCTGTGCGGCATCAGTTTTGACCAGGTCCCCGTTCACTTCGCGGAAATCATTCCCGGACGGATCCTTAAAGCCTGGAGGAACAAATCCATAAGCAGGCTGCTCCTGATTCTTGGTTACAAATTCAACGATTTGCTCCTGATCCACCGCCATTGCAAAAGCTTTTCTGATGTTCACGTTCTGGAATGGCTCCTTATTCACATTGAAGCGGTAGAAATATTGGCCGGCCTGATCTTCAACCTGGACCTTGCCTTCTTCAAAGAGCTGCTCGCTAAGGTCTGCCGGTACATCTGAAGTGTCCAGCTCCCCTTTTTGATACATCTGGTATTCGGTATTCGTGTCATTCACCATCGCCCAGTGCACTTTATCCAGTTTGACATTTTCCGCATCCCAATACTCTTCATTTTTCTCCATGACCATATTTGTGTCATGCTCCCATTCTGTCAGCTTGAACGGGCCATTTCCTACAAAGGTGTCAGCTTCTGCAAACCATTCCGGATTTTCAGTCGCTGTTTTTTCGTTGACCGGGAAAAATGCCGGATTGGCGATGATGTTTAAAAAGTAAGCCTGCGGGCTAGTCAAAGTCACTTCGAATGTTTTATCATCGACAGCTTTTACGTTCACTTCATCAGCCGATCCTTCACCAGTATTATAGGCTTCGCCGCCTTCAATGAAATAGCCGAGGAAAGCTGCCGGCGAACCTGTATTCGGATCAAGCAGGCGTTTCCAGGCAAAAACAAAATCCCCTGCTGTGACATCATCCCCGTTAGACCATTTTGCATTATCACGTATATGGAATGTGTATGTCTTGCCATCTTCAGAAACATCCCACTTCTCTGCCGCGGCAGGTTCTGCTTCATGCTCCTTGCCGAGCCTTGTCAGGCCTTCCATGATATTATTCAGCGAGTTCCAGGAAACGGCATCAAAACCGATTGGAGGGTCAAAGGATGTTGGTTCTACACCATTATTTAAGTAAAGCACCTTTTCACTTCCGCTATCCCCACTATCTTTGCCCTCATCTGAAGGTTCGCTTCCTGTATCCGAATTGGCTGTACAGGCTGCCATGACGAATACAAGCGACATTGCCAGAAACAACATGAAAAATTTTTTCATTTTTCTCCCCCTCATTCTATTTTCATCTATCAATGCAGTTTCTTGAAAACCTGCATCTGGATAATTCCGCCGGGGTTCCGGGCAA
>NZ_JASHIV010000013.1:0-125729 GCF_030733525.1 Bacillus sp. MMSF_3328
ATAAATCAATTGAATAGTAGAAACTCTTAGTTAAAATGTTTTCCTTAGAAGGAGTGAATTATGTATAAAACAAAAGAAGCTTTATTAGGAAATCTAAAAGTCATTAGGGATGAATTGAAGAACAGAAATTGGGCTGTAGATGCATTCCATTTTCATTTTAAAAAGAAGGTTTATGTTGTTTTAGTTAAATTATATATGCCAGGAGAAGAAAAAGATAATAACTTCGCAATAGTTAAGCTTGAATTTATTAAAATCGGACAAAATTTAAGTTTTTCTACATACGCAGATTTGTATAAAATAAATATCCCAAACATAAAAAAGTTTAGAGAGTTTTTCGAAATCGAATACGCTGAAAATTTAGGGGATATTATTAAACAGTTTACAATTCATTTTTCTACATTCATACCTAATCGTGTTAAGGGAGTTAAAGATACATCTTTAACAAATTCTATTAAGGAATACTTGAAGAAGTCTGATGCAGGAACTTACTGTTATGCTGTAAAAAGAAACGGACTCAAAAAGGATGGTAAGCTTGCACAAAGATCGCCTGAAAACAATCAGAAAGCAGCATTACTGAGACCAACCTTATATGAACATTTCAAAACCGAAACTAATATAAGCTTTTATTTTTCTGAGGATCCCGCAAAAGTGAGAACAGATGATGAGATACTATTAAGTTACAGTAATAAGGATAATTAGTTCTTTAAAAATCCATATTTAGAAACCTATTTTGAAGAGAGCTTGTAGAAGCTCTCTTTTTTTACACATATAAAATTACTACTTTGTTCTTCGTTTGCCTAGCTGTTTGGCAGCTTGCTTCGCTTTTTCTTGGTCCGGGTTAGAATAAAGTGCTGCAGTGGAGGTAGAAGAATGGCCTAGCTGCCTCATCAGGAGGTGAATGTCTCCCGTTTCTTCCCAAAGATTTGTCCCATAAGTGTGTCTTAATTTATGCGGAGACATTGACTTATTAGATTTAAAAGCTTTTGTGTACTTTTTGACCAGATCACCAATAGCTCTATTGGAAAGGGGAACAGCAACATTTTTCTTTTTGTTTACAAAGACATAATCATAGTCCTCATTAGAAGCGTTGTAGCGCTCTGCACGGATCTTCAAAAGGTTCTTAACATCTTCCATTGACTCTGGCACAACGGGGATGGTATCCTGCTTTCCGCCTTTCCTAATGATATTAATTGTATTCTCCTGGAAGTCTAAGTCCCTTAACCTAAGGTTTGATAACTCATTAACACGAATTCCACTTCCGAGAAAGAGGGAGAGGATAGCGATATCCCTTTCTTTGTCTCGCTTAAAGTACGCTTTCTTTCGCGAATCTTCCGGCAGCTCTGTCTCATAAATATTTTGAACAAAATTTAAGAAACTTACATCTTCATCATTCTGGAATATTTTTGATGAAATTTTAGATGCTCGGGCACCCAATGTTTCTTTTACCTTGTTAACCTCTATCTTCAACATGACATTTCTATAGAAATAAGGCTCTCCTTCTTCATTTTCAGTTTGAGTAGTAAGATACTTAAACAGGGAACGAAGAGCTGAGATTTTACGGTTTATAGAGACTTTTTCAGGCTTTTTGGTTTCGGTTTTGTTGATGGGAATCTCCCGACGCTGCAAATACTTGAAGAAATTTTTAGCATCATCTAACTTTAAGTTTTCAAGGACTGATAAGGGAATATCCTTGATATGAACACAATCTGTGATTCCTTCCCTAATAAGCCACTCGAAAAAAAGTTTATAATCGTGCAAATAATTTAAAAGGGTAGAGGAAGATCGATTATCCAATTTATCATCTACATATTCACCAACATAATGAGGCATCAATTTGACCATTTCTTCGAGTTTTTTCTCGTGAATCATATGTTGTCTGGATATAGCCATGTAAATCACCTCAGTTAATATAAAAAAGGGAAGGGACCCATTTTTAAGATCCCACTAACGATTGTCGAAGTTTGTCGAAAACTACGCGTAAAATTCAATTTTTCCGATTATTTATTTTTTCTTTGCCGTAATTGCAAGGAAGCGAGGATATGTAATTTTACTAGGAAACTTATTCATAAATTCCTTTTCCGGTAATAGTTCATCAAAGTCCTCAATGTTAAAGCCGAATTTAATTAAGGCCTTCATGTAGCTTTCCAGAGGTCTATGAATATGAGTAGTTAGGTTTTGATTCTTTTCCAGTGCGATATTAAAATTACCTTCAATAAATATTTCCTCTTTATAATTGTACCAAGCTTCATTTTCATAACCTTTGTATTTTGGCCAAAAGCAGGGATGAATAATTGTGAAAAATAATTTACCACCACTATCTAATAAATTTGATATAGATGCCAGCACCTCTTCAAGATGGCTAACATCCATTAAAGTCATGTTAGATATTGCAAGAGTAAAAGGGGCTCCCTTATACTTTTTATGGAAATCCTCAATATTACTATGATAAAACTGTATATTAGTAATTCCTTGGGATAGTTTCTTAGCTAATTCGACGCTCTTTTTGCTAAAGTCAATACCAATAAGATCATCTACGGAATCTTTTAACAGATAGGATAGGTTACCGGTTCCACATCCAATGTCAATAACCTTGGATGTATCAAATTTTTTTAATTCGCGCAATATAAAAGGTTTTATTATATATTCAAAACTAAGGTCTTTATGATTTGATAATTGTTCAAACCTTGTACTAGATATAGTGTCCCACTCTTTAGATAGACTATTTTCTTTCTTGTAATGTGTTCGTTGAAGTTTGTCCATTTTTCAAACTCCTCATAAGGTTATTGTATTGGATTAAAATCTCTGCCAGATCATTTGCTATGGGTAACTGATAGCCATCATTGCCACTAAACTCTTCAATATAGTGCTTACCATCTTTTTCTGTTCCAATTGCAACTTTACTATCTATTCTTCCTTTCCTTACAATCGTAAATCGTGAAGTAGGAGTATAATTAAGGTCACCATAAGTATAAATTTCTGCTCCATTATCCTCCAATTCTTGGATAAATTCATTTTTTTCTGCTAATATAATATTTAATTCTTTATTTTTAGACTTCCTTAATAACATATCTTTTACTTCAACATCATGTTGAGCCCAACTCATATCACGTGTAAAAACAATTACTCTGCCACCCTTTTGGATCCAATTTATCATGTAATCATTAATCTCTTTTTCATTATCACAATATAATCCTTTCTTTTTTGTAGTTTTAAATTCGTATACTACAGAGAGTGTAAATAAAACTATAGAAAGGCAAATCAAGAAGCCCATTAAAATAAAAGGGGGTTCTTTCATTGAATTTAAAACAAATATTATTCCAATTAATGATGCGAGCGTTCCCAAATGTCCAAACCATTTAATAATCATTTGTATCTCCTTTTTTAGTGATATTACTAATTTAATATGAAACTTATCCAACCAACTAATAAATCAATAAAGTGACCAGGTGAATTGTTTTATCTAATCAAGTCTTTATGTTGGTAATATCTTACCACAAACCATAATAATCGTAAAATTGATATTTTACGCGTAATTAATTAAACCGAATAGATTTTCCCCTTTCTTCCTTTAAAAGTGAGTTGTTAAATTTAAAAGTGAGTTGCTAAATTTAACAAGTTACTTTTTAAAAACTTATTTCAAGATAAACAATCCATGGGCTCTCAATGTTTTGTCAAATAGAGAAACATATTTTATGTGAAGAAAGTTCGCGATGGCAGATTACCCACTGGACCAAGTTAAACAAAAAAGCATGATCCTGAATAGGATTCATGCTTTTTCTATTACAAATGCCCTTGTTTTTTCATACTAAAATATTTATTTTTCCCCACAATAATATGATCTATTAAGGGAATACCAATTTCCTCTCCAACTTTACTTAGCCGTTTGGTAACATCGAAGTCGTCTCTTGAGGGAGAACAATTTCCGCTCGGGTGCTGATGGGCCACAATAATGTGTGCTGCCGACTTATTGAGGGCAAATCTAAAGACCTCCCGGGGATGGACGATGGCAGCATCTATAGTCCCTTTATAAATTTCCTTGCGCGAAATTAATTGATGTTTTGTATCAAGAGCAAGAACCACAAACGTTTCCTGGTCTTCATTAGTTAAATACTTAACCGCATGATACGCATCTTCAGGAGACCTTAGACAATCTACCTCTGGCATAAACATTGAATTTATCTTCTTAGCAAAAAGGATTGTAGCCAAGAATCGTTCAGCAACTTGTTTAGTTAGTCCAAGTCCCATTAGTTCATCTAAAGATAAATTGTACAATTCTTTGATAGACATAGAAGATAAAAGGTTACATATTTCTGGTTCCGCCTTGTTTCCGATAATCAGACAGATCAGATCCGATAGATCTGCATACTGTTCTCCATAATAATTAACTCTCTCGCGTGCGACTTGATAAAATGACTTTGGCTCATGGTACAATGAAAGCTGCATAATATTATCCTTTCCCACACTCAACCATCCGAGATGGCGGTTGAAATGCGCCACCTCGTTTATAGCCGAAGGGGAAGGCTTATTTTTTTTACTCAGGAGTTTTGCTTTTTTTCCTTTTCGCTTTCTTTGCTTATCCTGCCTTTTACAATAGGATTATTTAGCCAACCCTTTTATAGACAGCTTGTAAGATTTCCTCCTCATATTCTCCCGTTTGAATACATCTTGCTTCTATAACCCCCTGTAAATCACTAGTGGTTAATTCATCAAAATTCTCTAATAAATAGTCAATAAATTGTTCTTTGCTCATTAGTCATTCCTCCAAAATACTTTAGTTTAGCAGTTCCATTAAAGGTTCGCTGCAAATATTAATACCCTTTCTCAAAGTTCAAAGAATCTTTTCTAGACGCAAAAAAGCCTTTGAGTTGTTTGTTCTCACAGCAAAACTTGCTATGATTCTCAAACAGCCCAAAGGCTTTAATTAGTCTATAACCGCAAATTCCAAATTGGAATGGCCAAATAAAAAAGAAAAGAATCTATGTGATTATTATATCATAATTAATAAGGATGTAAGTATCTTCCTGGGGTAATTGCAGCCAAATTAAGCGAATTTATGTTGATTTTTATAATTAAACCATCTAACATATAAAGAACATATGTTCTTTATAGGAGTGGATCAGTATGGTGCTGGATAAAAGTACTTGGGATAGAAATAAAGCAGAAAAGCTTAATCAACTTAGGCTTAGTGATAAGGGGACTGAACGGGCTAACCAGGAAAAATCCATAAGAATGATTTGTCATAGCATGGAGTTTAACACGCCCGTCAACATAGTATATGCTGACAAAGAAACCGCACTGTTAATAATCGGCCATATACATTACTTTAATGAGATGGATAATTACATAAAAGTAGTTGATAAATTTGAACAAACAGAAGCAATACTATTAGAAAGCATCATAGACATTTATCCACGAGATAATCCTATTTAATGAAGATTTCAATGTTTATCTAAAAAATGAACCCAATATAGATTCATGTAAGAGTTTTCTTTTTTGGGACTGACTCCAATAAGGAAAATAGTTCAAAGTATTTTTGTTCAAGGATACTTTTTCGAGCCGACAGCAATTTGTTTTCTTCTGTTAATTGTTCAATTTTAACTTTAAGATTACTCTCTATCTCACTTGTTTTATTGATCCGTTCATATAGGGCCCTTACAATATCGAAAATTTCTAAATTTCCAATAAATTCTTCATTATTTCCTTTGCCACTTCTCTTTATCTGCTTAGCTACCTCAACCTCCTCTTTATACTGCTTCCTTACTGTTGCATTCCACCTGAATCCACAGGCTGCAGCAGTTCGTCTTAACTGGACACCTACTTTCTCGAACGCTTGCAGCTGTGTCCCCCCTGTCTCTATGTGGTTTAACACTTGGCAAGCTAAAATTTTATCCTCCTCTTCAGACCAACTATCTTTTCTGAAATTATTCATTTATACTCCCTCCGTTCTACATTAATAAAAAGATATGCGGAGGCGGCACATTATAAAACTAAGGGAACTTCTTTGATTGTTTGATTATCTAAAAGAAAAAGCACCATTTGAAGCATATAATATGCTCAAAATGGTGCTTCGTCCTAACGGTTATGTACATAGATGTTCGTAGATACAGTATTCAGTATAAAGCAATTCCATAAGTCCAACAACCTGGGGTCGGCAATCTTCTTTTAAATATTATTTCGCTAATCTAATCAATTTCAATAATTAGAGGGAGATGATCACTATAGGTTATCCATTCTTCCCTGGTCCCAACTTCGATTTTTGTCAGTCGGTCGAGATATTCCTTACTCATGAATACATAATCAATATGAAATGGCCGCTCTAACTCTTTTCTAAAGTAATGAGTTGGGTGAGTCTCTTTTCCCTGTTCTTCAGCAAAGTAGTGGTGATACGCGCTATATATATTGAACGTATCTAACAGGGCTACAGTTTCAGAATGGGTTCCAATTTTTTTAAAGTGATCGAAATTCTTACTACTGTTCCAGTCCCCTGCAATTATGCTAGGGGCATTCAAAACTTTAGCATAATGCTGCATAGCCATAAACACCTGTCCAATATAACTAAAATACATCTTTTTGTGGTTTTGGGCCCATATTGCATATAAGATGAAATTTTCTTCTCCAGAGACAATAAGAGGAATTACATAACGGTATTGCTGATCATAGTCAGGGTGCAGTTCAATGTGCAGCTTATTATTTAGTGTGATAATACCTAAACCTTTGTTGAGATTATCACCAAACCATAAGAATTGATTAATAGGTTTAACTTGATTTTCCTTCCATTTCTCGGAAGATTCGCATTCAGGGATAATTAAAATGTCGGCTTTGAGTGGCAAAATTTCATCTATTTTCTCTCTAAAGCGCATTGCTGCATTCCAAGTAATTATTTTCATCTGACATTCCCATCCTCTCTCTAGAAGTTCAGTCTGAATGAATTAATAGTATGTTATTACTGTTCTGTAGACAATATGGGCCCATCCTGTGAATATTTACAAAGAGAGTTCACTGGCAGTTCCATCCCCCGGGGAGCTATAAACAATAACGTGGCCAGTCACGCTGCTCTTAGGATCTTGAATCTGCCTACATCTCCTTACGTAATTTGCATCCTGTAGCCGAGGTGTTTCCCCCTGGCTATGCTGATAAATTACAGAACCCAGGAGCAAAAGATAACCCTAGAAGCATTGGCAGTGCCAGCCCTGTTATTGATTGGTGAGCCGGCTGGAAGCATCCTTTAGCCCCCGCGGCCCTACCGTACTTTCACTCCTATACAGATTAGTACGGTAAAAATTAACAATCAAAACTTTTAGTTAACCAATTGAATTACTTAGCAAACTAGTAGATAATCTCTCTTGTGTTAAAAAAAGGGGGAAAAGACAAATGTTTAAAAAAGGTATCGCAGCTTTGTTTTCCATGATTTTGTTATTATCAGTCACTTTAGTGGATACAAACAATGTACAAGCGGGTTATACTGATAATCCTAGTAGATTATACTTTGATTTATCTCAAGAAGCCTATAGAGGGGCAGTACCAGCGTTCGTGCAACCAGGGGCAAAGTAAATCTGAGAAATGATCGACAGAATTCCTTTGTCCGATGGTTGCTACTCGATTTTATTGTTATTTTGCATCTTACGATACAAAGTCATGCGAGAAATACCAGCCTTCTCGGCAGCATCAGTACGACTCAACCCTTGGTCCATAAGATACAAGGCATACTTAACCTTTTCCTCATCGGTTTTCGGTCTTCCAGGATATTTTCCTCGTTTCCTTGCAGCCAGAATCCCTTCTTTTGTCCGTTCAGAAGTTAAATCTCTCTCAAATTGAGCAATACCCGCAAAGATAGTAAACAACATTTTCCCATGTGCTGTTGTTGTATCAAGCCAGGATTCCTTTAAACTTTTTAAATGCGCTCCCTTTTGTGAGATGAGTTCTGTAATTTCAATAAGGTCTTTCGTAGAACGGGATAGACGAGTCAGATCCGTCACAACAACCGTATCGTTCATTCGCAAAAATTCCAACATACGATTCAACTCCGGTCGCTCTCGTTTCGTACCAGTTACTTTTTCAAAGAAAATGCGATCACACCCAAATTCTTCAAGTTGTTTCTTTTGGCGATCCAAATTTTGATCAAATGTAGAAACACGCATATAGCCAAACTTCATGTTCATCCTCTCCTCTATCAAATATTGTACCAAAATCCATTCGTGATAAATATTGTTACGAATAATATTGTGACATATTTTTGTTACGCTCATTATACGAGTTAGCTAGACTAAAAGTTGATCATCACTACACGTAACAAAAATGTTCGTTTTTGTTACGTGTAGTACAAAAAAAGCTTATTATTAAAAGTAATAATGTTTATGATATTTATTTTATGTACTATTTGGGATCTAATATAATAAATAGAAAAGATAAGACTGATTTCTCCAACACTAAGGTGAATTAGCCTTGTCTTTATATGTCCAGAGCAAAAACGTGAATTTAATACTTTAAGCAAATTTGAAATCTCTTAGCGTACAGAATATACGTCAATGTTATTTAATATTTGTTTTATTTAAGATAATCAATCAAAACATGCTGGTACTTTCCACTTTTAAGGTGCCTTTGTGGCAATTCTTCCGATTTTTCTATTGAAAGGTTAGTTAGTCCCTGGGTAGCAAAGTAATCTAATAGGGCTTCTCTAACATTTTCCCAAACTTGATCTCTAAGATTACCCTCGTCTACTTCTAAACGTACTGTTAATTTATCTGGTGCCGTTTGAATTAGTTGAAAACGCCTTACGCCTAGTATTTCCTCCACAATGGTTTTTAGAGCCAAGGGCAGAATATGAACGATTTGACCGTTGGAGGTAGAGAATTTTAAAATGTCATCCGTTCTCCCTTCGACTTGAACGACCGGGAATGGTCTCCCGCATTTGCATGGTTCCGAAAACATGGTGACACGGTCAGTTAGTTCATAACGAATTAGGGGCTGAATTCTGTTGGCCAGATTTGTAATTAAAACCGAATGGGATTGTTTTCCTGATGGCACAGGTTGGTAAAATTCATCTACCGGTTCAAATATAATCCAATCGGTATTTACATGAAACTGACCTTCTTCACATTCGAAAGTCATGGCTGTTGCTTCTGTACCGCCGTAAAGATCTAGAACGCGAGCTTGGAAAACAGATTCTAGTTTCGCACGAACATTTGGATATAACTTTTCTCCCCCCAAAAGGATTGCAACAGGCTGAATATGTAACCGACCTGCTTTTTGTTCCTCTGCTAGAATTTCCATCGCTGTTGCATACCCCCCAATTAAGGCTGGTTGATATTCATTCAATTCTTTTACAAGCGTGGAAAGGGGGAATTGGATAGAAAAAGCTCTAATTTTTCCGTTCGAAGGATTTCTTAAACGCAGACGTTCAGCTGTGCTGAATGCCGTAAAATGACCAGCCGTAGAACATACCGCCGCATTTCGTCCGCCCTTGGCTGCTACTTTCAATATGTCACTCCATTTTAATTTTGTTGTTCCGCGAATAGCCATTAATGTTTTCATGATAGTATCTGAAGCTTTATCCTGAATAAAGATTCCAGGTACTCCGGTTGACCCTGAAGTCGTCGAAACCATATAGCGCCCTAAATAAAGATGTCCAACTAATGACATATTTGACACGAATTCCTTTACACCTTCTATGGTGATTTCTGGATCAGTTACCCAATCATTAAAATGGTCCATGAGTTCTGATTTGGTGACTGGAGGGATTTGCTGTATGCTTGAAATCCGTTCAGGCAACTCGCTATATTTTTGTGCGTAATATTGAGAGTTTGATCTTGCAAAACTAATAAGGTCAGTTAAACGAGATAGTTGCCGAGAGAGAATGTCTTCTGGTTTGCCTCGTTTAACCTTCCAGATATCCGTAACTGCTTTTAAAGGTGAAATATTCTCCATGTATGTCATTCCCATCTCTCTGTTTTAATTTTTTATGGTCAATACTATTTACAGTAAAATGGACATTTAAAAATTACATAATGCAAGAAGTCTGATAAAAAATCAAACAGCTTATGGCTTAAAAGCTTTATATGCCCTTAGTGTGCCCGTGATAGTTGAAAATTGTCCAGTTTCTTCTATTAAAACAAATCCTGTTTCTTTTAATAGGCTAGGGATAACCCCTTTAACATGATTTGAAGTTGTTTCAAACCCATCTAAAAATTGAATAGGAAAAAATGCAACACGCATCAACCAATTTTGTGGCTTTTCAAAATCAATAATATGGAATTGGCCACCAGATTTGAGTGTCCGATAAACTTCTTCAAATGTTTTCTTTTTCATTTCCAGAGTTAAATGATGAATAAATAAACTTGTAAATATGTGATGAAATAGATTATTGGAAAAGGGAAGTTTATAAGAAAACCCTTCCTCAAAGGTGATATTATTAACTTGAGTTTCTTTAATTTTCTCCATAGCAATTGATAATATTTCAGGATCAGCATCAACCCCAATTACTTGCACACCAGGTTGTGATTGCTGTATTAAAAGTGCCAGCGTACCTGTACCGCAAGCTAAATCCATTATCGTTTCCTTTTGTTGGAGGTTTGCTTGCTTAACTAAATGCGTTTTAAACTTTTTTTCTTGCATTCCCCATTGAATTAACGGATCATAAAATCGAGTCATCCAATGGTATTTTAGTGCAGGGATATAATCACCTTTCTTGTTTTTATCCATTAAACATGCATCCCTTCATTTATAATAACTTATGATGATTTTTGGATTACTTATAAACTAAGAGCGAAAATAAAGTAACATGTTGATCTTACGATTTGTGACATAAAAGAATATGAAACACTTCGCTTCTTTATTCAAGTAAATATTTGAATATTGACATTAAAGCTTGCTCATTATAAGCTAATCACATATTTTTAATGAGGTGGGAAAATTGTCATTAGTTGATAAAAATATAAAAGATACTCTAAAAGATGAATGTGAGATCTATTGTTATGACCCTATAAAAGTATCAAGGTTACAAGATTTGTTAAGTTCTAAAAGTACACTTCATCTATCAAAAAAATTTAAACTTCTTGCTGATGAGACACGATTAAAGATTATTCTTTCATTAGCTATAGAAGGGGAACTTTGTGTATGTGATGTGGCTAATATTATTCAGTCCTCTATAGCTACAGCTTCGTATCATTTGAGGTTTTTAAAACGCTCAGGTGTAGCTAACTATAGAAAGGAAGGTAAATTAGCATTTTACTATATCGATGATGAAATTTTTAAATCGATGGTTCTACTTTCTTTTCATCATAAGGAGAGTTGAATAAGAATAGAAATTCGGATATGTTTAAAATACATTTTCAAAAATACTGTCAATTTACATAAGTGGAGGGGATCTACAAGATTATTCCCCTCCAATAACATAGATAAAAATGAATTTAGATTTATCACATAAACTTTTAGTTAGCTTTAAAAGAATTTATTTCTTTATGCATAAGAGTGTAGACCAGCAATAATTAGATTAACGAAAATTAGGTTGAAAATAATAATTCCAAAACCTATTACTCCGAGCCATGCTGATTTTTCACCATGCCAACCTTTCGATAGGCGGAGGTGTAAATAGGCAGCATAAAATAACCATGTAATTAAGGCCCATACCTCCTTAGGATCCCATCCCCAGAAACGCGTCCACGCAATTTGAGCCCAGATCATCGCAAAAATAAGAGCACCCAAAGTGAATATTGGAAAACCTATTGCAACGGATCTGTATCCGATTTCATCGACCAAATCAAGTTTGATATTTTTCGTTAATGGCTGAAGCGCTGCAGCAATTCTTTTTCTTAAAATCAGTCTTAGCACCCCGTATAAAAATAAACCTGTAACAGATGACCAGATAACTGTGTTTAGTTTGCCTGCTGCAATGATAGCTGGTACTTCAACAAAGGCTTCCATTTTACCTTTTGTAAGTAATTCACCTTGATTTGGACCTACAATGGAAGGTAGATTATATGTCATTTCAACCTCTTGATCATTTTTATCAACCCATTTGTAGACGGCTTCATACTCCATCCCTCTGAAAACACTTGTAACCACTACAAAAGCAAGTGTCGCCACAATCGTGTACATGACAACTTCTAGCCAAAAGGTCCCTTTTGAGCGTTTCGTCTGATCAACAGAACGAAGTAAATAAATGACCCCTGAAATGAAACTACTGGCCAAAATAGCTGAACCTAGTGCAGTTGTTGTTACGTGAATAGCAAGCCAATCGCTTTGAAGTGCTGGTATTAATGGAGAAATGTCTGTCGGAAACATACTCCCATAAGCAATAATCAATAATGTTATTGGTAAAGTAAACAAACCTAATACTGCTACCTTATAGATAAAATAAAGAATTATGAAAGCCAGGACCATCATCATGCTAAAGGCTGTAATGAATTCAAACATATTACTAACAGGCGCTTGTCCAGAAGCGACCCATCGAGTAATAAAATATCCCAAATGGGAAGCAAAAGCTAGAATAGTGATAGTTATTGCGACTTTTGCCCATTTACTTGGTTTTTCATATTGTTTTCTCTTATCTCGAATAGCTCCTCCAAATAAAAATGTTGCAACTAGATATAGTAAGAATGCTGCATATAATAAGTTACTGCTAAGGGCTACCACATCATTTCCTCCTTTACGAATTTTAGCTTTTCTCGTTTGTTTGATCGGTTAGTTCTTGAATGCTGGTTTCTTTTAAAATACCGTTCACTTCATTTTGTATACCATACCAATTTTTATTTGTATGTCCTGCAATTAATACGTTGTCACCATCCCGTCTAATCCATATACGTCTATGATTCCAATACATTCCTTGAATAACTCCAATCATGAAAATAGCACCGCCAACTCCTAGAAACCATAACGTATTATCTTTCCGAACTGTAAGGGCTGACAGGTTTTTTGTTTCAACGCCTTCAAATTTCATTTTTAATTGATTATCTTCGTCTGGGTCAAATGTTTGTTTAATGGCAATAAAGCTTCTTTCACCTTCTGGTTTTTCAGGAGATATCATGTTAAATACAAATGCTGGATTGTCGGGAACACGGTTTTTTGTATCAGGTACACCTTCACTATTGAAATAGAAGTTTGGCAAATAAGTCACAATTTCAACTTTATACCCATTGCCTAAATCATACTCCTTGTTTGGCTCTAACAAATCAACTTTAATCTTGCCAAAACTTTCTTCTGTCTCTTTGTCTACTAAATTAAAATTAAACTTATTTAGTTCATTTAATTTATAAGAGGTTTGATAAAGAGCATATGAATCGTGTTTTAAGGGGTAATTAACTCTAATTTGTTCATCTTTTATCTTTTCAAGTTCAGGTTCTGCCCCGTGAACAATTTCACCCTTTCGTTCATACAAAGTCACGTTTGTTTGAAAGTTTTTAACGACATTTCCATCTCCGACTCGTGAAAGAGTATTAGAAAAAACTTCATCCTCTTGATCTTTTTGATAGGTATCCATAATGAACTTATCGCTGGTTAAATAGTATTTTCCATCGGTTCCTGGGATAACACTTGTTTCACCGTCACGAATCCAAAGCATTTCGTCTACATACATCCCCGGCACAAATCGCAGCATTCCTCCAATGAGGAAAATAATTAGTCCAACATGGTTCACATAAGGTCCCCATCTTGAAAATCGACTTTTTTCAGCTAGAAAATGACCATTTTCTTCACGTACTTGATAACGCTTCCTCTTCAAGTTGGATATTATCGAATCCAGTTGTTCATCAAGGTTCTCTTCGACATTTGTTTCACTGAAAAGACGTTGTCTACGCAAGAAACTTTCATGACGTGTAATCCCTTGCTTTTTCAAAGCGCGATACAATGGAATAAACCGGTCCAAACTCGCGACAACAAGTGATATCCCAAGAGCTGCTATTAATAAAAAATACCACCATGAACTATATAGATTGTGAAAACCTAATTCATAATACATTTGTCCAAGAAATCCATATTCATCTTTATAAAACTCTTGTGGGACAACGGTTGGAGGAATATACATCTCTTGAGGAAAAATGGTTCCAATCGCAGAAGCAATTAAAAGAAGAACAATTATCCAAATTCCTACTTTAACGGATGAGAAAAAGTTCCAAATCTTATCGATAAGTGACTTTTTATATGTTTGTGAGCGTCTTGCGCCTCCATCGTATCTCATATCCAATAGTTTTTCAGAAACTTCATCCTTCTTATTCCCGATAGTTCGTCCACAAGATTCACAAAGAACCGTTCCATGTGGAATGGAGTGACCACATTCGCATTTGACATGTTCCATTCTAATAACTCCTTACGATTTAATCATTTAAATATACTTAACTACACTTTTAATTTTTCAGATTTGCTTTTTAATCCATTAAAAAGAATGATTCTAAAAACCCCTTAAAATCCAGTAAATCCTCCGAACAAACTTGTTAAGACTGCAATAATTTTTGTCATCATATTAAAGTACAATAATCCCCCCATCACAATCATCAAAATGCCTCCTATTGACATAAAGATTGCACTGTGTTTCTTTAGAAAAGTCATCTTATCGATAAATAAAGACATTAATAGAAATGGAATAGAAAAACCTAAGACATAGAACAGCATGTATAGTAATCCTTTTCCTGGGTCTGATACACCTAATGCAATGACACCTGCAAGAATTGGACCTGTACAAGGAGTCCATCCAGCAGCAAAACCAAGCCCAATTAAAATTGATCCAATATAACCTGAAGGCCTCTTTTGAAAATGAATTTTCTTATCAGAAAGTAGGAAATCAAATTTAAGAACCCCTGTTAGAACTAAACCAAAAAACACCATCACAATAGCTCCAAGTTGCCTTAACAAATCTTGATAATCCATAAAAAATGTACCGATAAAAGAAGTAGAAAGTCCCAAAGCTAAAAATATGATGGAAAATCCTACCAAAAACAAGATGGTGTGTATAAAAGCTTTCCTTCTTAAAATACCTTTTCCTTCTTTTAGGTCATTTATAGACACTCCTGTAATATAGGAAAGAAAAGCTGGATACAAAGGAAGTGAACAAGGCGAAATAAATGATAAAAGACCTGCACCAAATGCAAGAAATAAGCTTAGTTGTTCCAAAAAGATACCACCTAACTGTTTATTAATTCTATGGCTTAATGAGTTCCATGTAATTTGCTATATCCCTTTCGGTCATACTTCCTGTGATCACTTTTAACACTTTTCCTTTCTTATCGATCAAAAATGTTGTAGGAATCGGGGTTATGTCATATGCTTCCGTCACAGCTCGATCTTTATCTTTAAGTATAGGAAATGTAAGCCCATGCCTATTTACAAACGATTCAATAGCAATATCACTTTCTGCAATATTAACCGCCAATATCTCTACACCAAGATTCTTAAAATGGTTATACTGTCTTTCCATATATGGCATTTCCTTTTCACAAGGCTTGCACCAAGTACCCCAAAAGTTTAGAAAAACTCCTTTTCCTTTTAAATCAGAAAGTTGAACGTTGTTACCGTTCATATCTTCAAGAACAAAATCAGGTGCTTGATCCCGTATTCTTTCAGTGAAAAAGTTTTGATAAAGAGTATAGGCTACTGCTAAAGCCATAAGAAGTAGAAGGCTAATACGTACAATAGATCTGGTTCTTTTGTTTTTCATTTTACTCTCCCTTTTTATTTTCATTCAAACCAACATTTTAATGTTCACATTTTACATTAATAATTTTAATCTAAAAGCACAATATACTCAAATGATTATTTGAATAATAACTTCCAATATTTTCACCTAAAATACTATCTATTAATTTTAGGATCGTGCAAAGTGAAATTCTAAATCATTACATGAAGGGTAAATAATAGAATGTGTAACAAACTAACACAACAAAATATATTCTATTCCGTATTTTAAAAAGGAGTTTTTTTATGAATTTAATTTTAACTATTCTCTCTGCTTTAGGGTCTTTTATAGTAACCAATATCGATGATATTTTTGTCTTGATGTTGCTGTTCTCTCAGGCAAGTTCACAAGCTAAAGCAAGTAATGGCCGAACGGTTAACATGCAGCCGAAGGGAAGTCGTATTTACCCTAAAGATATAGTCATTGGCCAATATCTTGGTTTTGCACTTTTAGTTTTAATTAGCCTTTTAGCTACATTTGGAGTAACACTCATTCCTGATCAGTGGGTAGGATTATTAGGACTAATCCCGATCTACCTAGGAGTTAAACTGTTTATAAAGGGTGAAGATGAAAATGAAGGTGCTATTCTTTCCAGTTTAAATAAATTTAATAAGTTCTATTTAAGTGTAGCCTTTATCACCTTTGCTAATGGTGGAGATAATATTGGAATTTATGTTCCGTTCTTTTCTACTTTAAATAACAACCAACTGGTCATTACAGTTGTTACTTTCTTTATAATGGTTGCGGTCTGGTGTTTAATCGGATATCGTCTAGCAAGATTCAGATATGTTTCTGAAACACTTGAGAAAT
Source organism: Bacillus sp. MMSF_3328 (assembly GCF_030733525.1). NCBI lineage: Bacteria > Bacillati > Bacillota > Bacilli > Caryophanales > Bacillaceae > Bacillus > Bacillus sp. MMSF_3328. The sequence continues at coordinate 16,472 of NZ_JASHIV010000013.1, forward strand.
ACGGCCGATGGGTTATTCCAATTGTGTTTATAGGATTAGGCCTTTATATCATGGCAGAAAATAATATATTTTCTAACCTGTGGTCTCACTTCGTAAATTTTGAAAATAATTAAATTCTCAATTAACCGTAATGACTTACGATCATTTTACTGATAAATCCCCTTTACTTTTAAAGTATTAAGTACAATTCTTTATAGAAAATAGAACTCCGAGGTGACGACTTTGTATTGGATCATTATTCTCACAGTAAGTATTGATCAATTATGTAAATATTTAGTTCGAAATTTTATGGACTACGGACAATCCATTCCACTTATCAATGGTGTTTTTCAATTAACATCTCATCGTAATGCGGGTGCTGCCTGGGGAATTTTTTCGGGACAAAAAAATTTCTTGATTAGTATTGCAATTATTGTTATTGTCTTTGGCCTTATTTATTCTCGTAAAGTCTCCGATAAGCTAACACGTATAGCCTTTGGATTTTTTATAGGAGGTGCAATGGGAAACGTTGTAGATCGTTTAATTTTTGGGGAAGTAACAGATATGTTCGAAGTTACATTTATTAATTATCCAATTTTTAATACTGCGGATGTATTTTTAGTTAGTGGAGCTATTTTATTAATGATAAGTACTTATAGAGAATCTAAAACACAAAAAAATCTATCCTAGATTATAGACACAAATCCATTTCTCATTCGATTTTTAAAGAAATTGACAAAATAACTTTATTAATTAAACGATTATTTTATTATTGAAATGAAGTGTGTTTTTCTTTATATGAATATTCCGTAAAACTCTTCAGGAAAGAGCTTTTAAGTTTTTTTATCATCCTTTCGAAAGGAGGTGATAAATTGTATTATTGATTGAAATCGGAACTACTGCGTTAGCACACAACAGTAATAACAATAGCAATAATCACTCAATGTTCGATCGTACACACTACCATTTATGAAGGAAATGCAGCCAAATCTAACGAACCACTGCCCTTCACAGTGATAGGGCTTATCTTTCCTGAAATGGCGATAGCTATTTATTACCACCCTATATCACAGTCGTTATCACGTATTGTCTATGACTTAGTTCAACTTTCATTGCATTTTGCTCATTATTTTTCGTACTGAGCATAGCGTTTAAGGCTTGTCCCTGGTCGCTGAGACACAAATCATACATATTTTTGATTTCTTGTTCGGAGGAGATTTTGATGAAAGTGGCTAATTCAATTGTAGAACTTATCGGGAATACTCCACTTGTTAAACTAAATCGCGTTGTAAATCCTGATCATGCAGATGTCTATTTAAAGCTTGAATATTTTAACCCAGGAAGTAGTGTAAAGGATCGTATTGCTATAGCCATGATTGAAGCAGCTGAAAAAGATGGAATCCTAAAGCCGGGAAGTACGATTGTTGAGCCAACTAGTGGAAATACAGGAATTGGGTTAGCAATGGTAGCTGCCGCAAAGGGATACAAAACGATTATCGTCATGCCAGAAACCATGAGTATGGAACGTCGAAATTTACTCCGTGCCTATGGTGCCGAGCTCGTTTTAACTCCTGGACCGGAAGGTATGGGGGGAGCAATTCGCAAAGCTCAAGAGTTATTGGAGGAAAATCCACAGTATTTTGTTCCTCAGCAGTTTAATAATCCAGCCAATCCAAAAATCCATCAAGAAACAACTGGACAAGAGCTTGTTGGTCAAGCTGAAGAAATTGGTGGAATTGATGCTTTTGTTTCTGGAATTGGTACAGGAGGTACGGTTACAGGTGCTGGTCAGGTCCTTAAGGAAAAGTTTCCAGCAATACATATTGTTGCCGTTGAGCCAGTAGCATCCCCAGTCCTTTCTGGCGGTAAGCCAGGACCTCATAAAATTCAAGGAATTGGAGCTGGATTCATACCGGAAATTTTAGATACTGAAATTTATGATGAGGTCATTACAGTAGAGAATGAGCAAGCTTTTGAAACTTCACGTCTGGTAGCAAAACAAGAAGGGATTCTTGGTGGGATTTCTTCAGGAGCTGCCATATATGCTGCCTTGAAAGTAGCTGAGAAGCTTGGTAAAGGAAAAAAAGTTGTTGCGATTATTCCAAGTAATGGAGAAAGATATTTAAGCACACCTCTTTATCAATTCGAAGGTTAAAAATTCTATGGGTGTAACTTGTTAAGAGCTACACCCATAGAATTTTTTTAGTGAAAAAAAGGAGTAACCTGTTTATATATTATGAAAGGCCTTTATACTTTCTTTCTAAATTACATAATCTCCTTTCAATATGATGGATCTTTTCTAATATTTCCTTTTGCATCAACAATTGCTGATACATCATTTTCCTCATATCATCCATAAATTTTTTCTCAATTTCCCATTCCTTTTCCTCTTGTCCATTATTTTCTTCTAATCGATAAACATATGGATATTGATACCATTGATTAGGATAATAATACATTTTTACCCTCCTTTTCATACGAGCGATCAATCTAAAATATGTATATAGGTAAAACTCAGTGTTTGTTTAAAAAAGTTTATTTTACTTATAAAGAAAGCTTTATCATTTTTGAATTTTTGTAAATTTCAATCTTCCCTGTTTTCGTATTTTATATATATGGGTATAATGAAGACAAAGGAGGGTGGAAGTATTGAAAAAATTACTTACGTCTTTTGTAGCTATTGCTTTATTTCTAGGTATTGGCACTGCTGCTCTTGCACATTCAAACAACACTCCTAGTCAAGGGAATGGGAATGGAAATTTGCAACAAATGATGGATTATTGTTCTGAAATGATGGATTCTTTCATGAATAATCATCAAAACAATATACCTAATGAAACCTCAACATCAAAGAATTTAAATACAGGACAGACAAATTCAAATAATAGTACCACGAATAACCACCAGAACCAAAACCATTCTATGTATGACGATTGTTGGTAGAAAATAACAACAGAAAGAGCATGGGCTACAATAAATGTCCAAGCTCTTTCTTTTTTTTATAAATAAAAAAACAGTTTCCTATATCCTTACACAATATTTACGTCTTTCATGCTAATTGTAGCTTTGAAATGTTAAAAGTTTGATAAAAATGGATTCTCATATCAATACTTAGTTCAATTTTTTATAAAAAAGTTTGATCATTTCGTTGAAGGTGAATTTTTATTTAGGTTAGTTCTTTGATATAGCCAATAACATTCCCTAAACAACAACTACCTTGAGGGTTGTTCACCTCACAACCACATCGGTTTCCTTTTATGTTTTCACGAATATGTTTTACTGGATTAGGAGTAAGTCCTTTTTCAATATATTGTTTAATTTTTTCTTTTGTCCAACCGAAACAATAGCAGACTGGAACAACGGAAGAATCATCTTTTTGATGGGGTAGCGTCAGGAAAATGCGGATTTACAACGATAAGGAAATTACAATAATAAAAAGCCCAATTTCTCAGTATTAAAATTGAGAATTTGGACTTTTTTCGTTACTCTAGAAAAGCGTCTGAGTGTGGAAGATCTTAGTATAAAAGAATCAATATTGAAGTAATGTTTCTTACTATACTAAAGCGACCCGTTAGTAGCAAAAGGTAAGGTAAAAAAGCTCCAAAAAAGAAGATTTAACCAGCACAACAAGATAATTTTGAAACATCTTTATCAAACGTAAGGGCAGCTAATTTTAACCCTTCTGCCATTGTTAAATATGGGGCAAGGGTTTCGCGAATATCATCTATGGTTAAACCGAATTTGACAGCTAATGTAGCTGCATAAATTACGTCTCCTGCATTTTCTGCCACCACATGAGCTCCCAAAACTTTCATTGTTTTCGAGTCTGCCACTAATTTAAACACGCCTGTTGTTTCCCGATTAACCAAGGCCCTCGGAACGGCATCTAACGGTAAAACGGATGTTTTAACCTCATAGCCTTTATCTTTTGCCTGTTGCTCCGTTAAACCAACGGTTGCAATTGCCGGGCCCGTAAACGTAACCCCTGGAACCACTTCTAAATTTAGCTTTTTGTTCAGTCCTCCGATAGCATTTCCTGCTGCCACTCCACCCTGATAGGCTGCCACATACACGAATTGGGGACCTAGCGTGACATCTCCTGCGGCATAAATACGAGTATTTGTTGTTCTTGAATAATCATCTATTATGATTTCACCACGAGAACCTATTTCCACGCCTGCTGCCTGTAAGTTTAAAGTAGCCGTGTTTGGTGTTCTGCCTGTCGCAACTAGCAATTGATCTGCTTCAATGATACGCTTCTTGCCATTAACTTCTACAAGAACCTTTTTTATGTCTCCATTTTTTTCGATTCGTTCATAGGTTGCTCCTTTTACAAGATTTATTCCTTGTTCGACTAGAGATTTTTCAACTGATTCTGAAATCTCTGGATCATATTCTTTTAAGAGGCGTTCACTTCGTTGCATTAACGTAACTTCTGAGCCGAGATTATGAAATAGTTGTCCTAATTCCATGCCAATATAACCAGAACCAATAACCACAAGACGTTTTGGTACCTTCTTTAATTCAAGTAAAGACGTGCTAGTTAAATAATCTACCTCATTAAGCCCAGGAATGTTTGGTTTAGCTGGTGAAGCACCTGTCGCGATTAAGAATCGTTTAGCCGATATAAGTGCTCCGTTCACTTCAACAGTTTTTTCATCTACGAATTTTGCTTCACCTTCTATTAATTCGAAACCATAGTCATCAATTAAATCAACATATTTAGAGTTTCTAAGCTCTGTTACCAACTCATTTTTTTGTTTAATCAATGGCGCCAAATCAACTTCACCGGCTGATGTATGCAATCCTACAAACGGATTGTTTTTTGCTAAATGATTAATTTCGCCAGCACGTAACAAGGTCTTTGAAGGAACACAACCAATATTTACACATGTTCCACCAATTGTTCCACGCTCAATCATCGCCACTTTTGCTCCATATTTCACGGCTTCAATGGCTGATGAAAAGGCAGCTCCGCCGGAACCAATGATGATGTAATCATAGTCACCTTCATCACCTAACTGTACCATTTCTTGCAATTGTATTTCTTCAACTTCTCCTGGTTGATATTTAGCTTCAGCAATCACTTTCTTCGCTGTTTCAACTTCTACGTCATTTGGAAGTTCAAATACAGCTTCCCCACGGCGAAAATCCACTTCAATCCCGTTTGCTCCCATGTTTTCAAGAGCAACAGCAACATGCTCTTCGCAACCCGTACAGGTCATTCCTTGAACGTTTACTCGATATTTTTTCATGTTAAAGCCCTCCTTTTACTCGACTCCAAGCCCTAAATCCGACACTGCCAACTTAATTGATTTTAAATCCGTTTTCTTATCATCATAAGATACTGTTACTTTCCCCTTACTTCCACTGACTTTAATGGCTGTTTTGCCAACACCATTCACTTGTTTCAAAACATCTTTGACAACTGAAGGCGGACAACAATCCATCCCCAAAACCGTAAATGTCCCTGTTTTAGTTTTTTCAATGGTAGCTTTTACATGCTCCTTAGCATCTATAGTATTTTGTGCTTCTTTTTCGTTACTACACGCACTAACCACTAACAGAAGGGATAATTAATCCTAATTAAGTGTACTCTCATATAAACACCTCATTTTTATAATCCACCTTCAACTAGAAATAAAAAAAGAAACATACAAAAAACGAAAAATGTCGTGATCCATAAGCCGATGATAGAACTTTTTCTTTTTCCCTTTCTTCCATAAACCATGTAAAAGGAGTAAGCAAGAAGGATAATCGTTACGATGCTAAACAATAATCGATATTTCAATGAGTAGAAGGCTAATGCTCCGGCAAAACCGGTTAATCCCAGGGGGATAAAAATCAACGGGCCCAGGCAGCATCCAGCCATAACAAAAGCCGAAAAGATGGTAGCTAATTGCGACACTCTTTCCTTCATGCTTTAAACCTCTCCATGCTACAACAATCATGTGTCGTTGTGCTTTCTTTCTTTGTTTCTGGATTAAGTTTCCTCCAACCCATAAAAAGAGCAAAAACGAACAACAGACCCATCATGATGAAAATAATATCTTTATATTCCGTGAAGTATGATGCCAATGCTGTTCCTGCAAACAACGGAAGCAGTAAAACCAGATGGCATGGGCATGTGATTAGAGCGACAAGAAACCAACCTGTGCTTTTTATTGTATTTTTCATCCTGTTTCACCTCTTATTTCTTCATCAGTGTTTCAATAATAGGGCATTCGTAAATATCTTTGTTTTCGGGACATCTTTCTTTAAGATCCACCAGTATTCGTTCAATTCTCTTAAGATCTTCAATTTTACGCTGGATGTCCTCTATCTTAAGAACAGTGAAATCATACATATCACGGCATTTGGTTTCGTCGCGATCGACGACCCCTAGCAATTTATCAATTTCGTTTAAGGTAAATCCCAGTTCCTGCATCCGTTTGATAAAATTCAACCGATCGACGGTTGGTTCTGAATACATTCGGTACCCTTTTTCGGTACGATCAGGCTCTGGAACTAATCCTAAACGTTCATAATATCGTATGGTCTCCTTGTTAACGCTACACTTTTCAGCCAGTTCTCCAATACGAAATTGCATTTATCTCACCTCATATAAAGTATAAACCCTGTACCATGGTATAGGGTCAAGAATAGTATTATTTATATTTTATCGATTAACTGTGACTTTAAGAGATAAATTGCACGTTTTTTAAACGCGATTTTGCACTATAAGTAAATATAAAAAGCCCAATGTCCCAATAAATTGAGAAATTAGGCTTTTTTCGTTGCTTCATTAAAGCGTCCGTTTGTGGAAGTATCTTGTTTAAGTGTTGCTTTGAAATAAAGTTTGATCAAAAATACCTCGCAAACCCATATTTTACGATAAATAAAAAGAATCCATTTTTGAAAAAAGTTTGATCAAAATGGATTCTTATCCAGCAGATTTAAGTTTGGTTTTTATAAAAAAGTTTGATCATTTTCTACCTATGTTGCTCTACAATCGCGCATGATTGTTGTAGATCACTAAAGCTTCTATTAACTGGTTTAGTAAAAGAAGAAACTATTGATATATTCATTTCCCTCTCTCAATCAAACATTAATATTACTTAAAGTCCCTCTTTGTAATCAGTATGATCTTTCAGTATCAATTTAGGTATAGCCTTGATATAGAATAATTCTCCGATCAACTCCACAATGGTCTGTGTAACAATCACAGCTGCAGCTAACGTTGCCCAAGAATCGGGTAAAGCTAATGCTAAAGGAAGAACTACAAGGGAGTTCCTTGTTCCAGTACTAAAGATTAATGCTCTTCCTGCACCTATATCTAATTTGAACACAAATGCGATAAAACGCGATATAAATGGTGTAATGATTAAAAACAAAATATATATCGGAATCACACGCACAATAATTTCGAAATCACTGTATACCTTACCAATTTGGGAAGTCACTACCACAATTAATACTAAAGCCATAAATGGTACGGGGAACCACGTTGTAATATCTAATACCTTCTCACCTAGTGCTGTCTTTTTAGCCCACAATTGAGTAATGATCGCTAATATTAAAGGCGTAACTATTAGTAATAAAAAAGCTTCTAGGAATGGCTCTATATGAACAACTCCTCCCATTTCTTCACCTATAAATAGCCATAAATACAATGGAAGTAATATCATTTGTACTACAAACAAAATAGGCGTGGAAGCTAACATTAATTTCTCATTTCCCTTTCCAAGTTGAGTAAAGACTATTACGTAGTCAATACATGGCGTAAGTAAAACCAAACAAACGCCTAATAAAATTGGTGGAGATTGTGGAAATATCATTGTTAATATCCAAACAATTATAGGCACAGCTATAAAATTTCCAATTAGTAATGCCGCCATGAATCTGAGATTTGAAATTGCCTCACGTAGTTTTAAGAATGGAATTTGTGCAAACATTCCATACATGAGAATGGCTATGAGTGGCGAAATAGCCCAATCTAAGCCTTTTCCTAAATCCTCGTTTGAGATACCTAGAATCCCTCCAAACAGAAGCGATATACCATAGATCCAAATTTGTTGATTTTCTAACTTTTCTCTAGTAATATTCACTTTTAAAATCATCCTTTATTAATACTATCTTTTCGAATTGTTTCTCAGTTAAGTAAGCTTTTATCTTTTTCAAAATACCTTCATTCTTCTATCACGTTTTAACAACAAGTGCCATTTGAATGAACCTTTGTGAAACATTCCGACCAAGTAAGACATTCACACTTCAATCCATTCTTTAATACATCCAACATTAATGATTTCCATTAATCGTCACTCCAAAATAAATAATTCGACCTGCACGTATGATTGTGCAGGCCTAGTTAAATTAAATATGCTCTAACTGTTCGAATTATTTTTTATTCAGCATATGAATAGCATGTCCCATAACGCCTTCAGCTGCTTCCATGAGTGGTTCAGGTAAAGTTGGGTGTGCATGAATTGTAAGGCTGAGATCTTCTGCCGTTGCCCCTGACTCAATTGCAAAAACTGCTTCAGCAATAAGAGATGATACTTCTGGCCCTACCATTTGTACACCTAAAACCCGATTAGATTCTTTATCCGCCACAACTTGTACAAAACCCTCGGCATCCGAAACAGATAAAGCTCTGCCGTTAGCTTGGAATGGAAAACGGCTAGAGACCGTTTCATATCCTTCTTCCTTTGCTTCCTTCTCCGTTAAACCTGTATAGGCTACTTCAGGATCGCTAAAAATAACAAAAGGCATTGCCTGAAAATCAATTACACTTTTTAGCCCACTTATTACCTCTGCAGCTATCTTACCTTCATAACTAGCTTTATGAGCAAGGAGGTAACCACCAGCACAGTCCCCGATCGCATATACATGTTCAACATTTGTTTGACATGTATTATTTATCTTAATAAAACCGCGTTGATCTAATTCAACCCCGATATTTTCCAATCCAACTTTTCCTGTGTTCGGTTTTCTTCCAATGGAAACTAAGCAATAATCCCCTTTAATTATCTCTTCCTTCCCATTAACCTGAACTTGAACATTTACTTCATCGCCTGTATTTTCTCCACCTTGGACTAAAGCATTCGTTATAACTGTGATTCCAAGTTCCTTTAAATGACGTTTTACTACATTTGTAAGCATAGGGTCCGTACCTGGAAGAATTGTATCTGATCCTTCAAGGATGGTCACTTTAGCTCCGAATTTAGCATAAGCAGTACCCAATTCCAAACCGATATAACCACCACCTACTACAACTAAATGTTTTGGTACTTCTTGAAGCATCAATGCCTCAGTTGAAGAGATAATTCTTTTTCTATCAAATGGCATACTTTTTAACTCAGTAGGTAATGATCCTATCGCAAGGATTAAGTCTTTGTATGAAAAGAATTTTTCTTCGTTACCAATTTTGATTTTGGCAACATAGGGTTCAGTAAGATAAGCTTCCCCACTAATGACTTCCACTCCATTGCCTTTCAGTAAAGTCCGAACTCCATTCGTTAGTTTATTTACTATACCGTCCTTCCACTTCACTACTTCTGGCATCTCTACTTCAACTTCACCAGAAACCTTTATTCCCATTGAGTTGGCATGTTTTATGTGTTTTACTCGTTCAGAAGCACTAATAAGAGCCTTTGAAGGTATACAACCACGGTTAAGGCAAACCCCTCCTAGTTCTGCTTTATCCACCAAAACCACTTTTTTCCCTAACTGAGCAGCACGTATGGCAGCTACATAACCTCCTGATCCTGCGCCTATAACTAACAGATCTACATCATTTTTTCCTTCAACAGTCATTTCAGTTTCCTCCTTCGATTTTATAAAGAATGAAAAGAATTATTTTAAATTAAGGATGAAAGCGTTTTTGTCCCATGTGGATACCAATATGTAATATAAAAGCTGCTGTTTTACTTATACCCAATCTTTCCATTTTTAATTAGGCTGGATATTTAGAAGTTATACTATTAATGAGATCATTTTTAGAAAAGGGCTTTCCAATCTGTCTGGAAAGCCCTTTTTAGCCCTTTTCCCTTTATTCTTTCACTCTCATTAGTCGCAAACCATTTAGTGCTACCAGAAGGGTTGCACCCATATCAGAAAGGATAGCAATCCAGAGCGTTAACCAACCTGGGATAACCAATAGTAAGGCAATAAATTTAATAGCAATTGCAAAAGTAATGTTAGCTTTGATTATATTTAGAGTTTTTCGGCTAAGTTTTACAGTGAATGGAAGTTTTCTTAAATCGTCTCCCATAAGAGCCACGTCTGCCGTTTCCAGGGCTGTGTCTGTACCAGCTCCACCCATTGCAATACCAACTGTTGAGGCCGCCAATGCAGGTGCATCATTGACACCATCTCCTACCATAGCTACATTGCCATACTCGGATCTTAACTGTTTAATAAAGTCTAATTTGTCCTGTGGCATTAATTCTGCCTCAATATCAGATACTCCAACCTGCCCTCCGATAGCATTAGCAGTACCTTTGTTATCACCTGTAAGCATAATTGTTTTTTTGATTCCAAGTTGATGTAACTTTTGAATAATTTCCTTACTTGATTCACGAACTTCATCAGCAACTGCAATAACTGCAAGTATTTCTTTTTCGGTTCCAATAATCATGGCTGTCTTACCTTGATTTTGAAGTGTAGTAACATTTTGTTCTAAGTCTTTATCGAAATTAGAAATTGCTAATTCTTTAAAGAGTTTCGGACTTCCAATGTAATAAGTAGTCCCGTTTACAATACCTTTGATACCCTTACCTGTAATAGAAGAGAAGTCCTCTACCTGTACGTCAGAATAAGAAATGTTCTCCTCTTCTGCTTTTTTCATAATCGCAGATGCAAGTGGATGCTGAGAACGATACTCTAATGCAGTAATGATGGATAGTAATTCTTTTTCATTTATCTGTTTGTTCAACACATTAAAATCAGTTACAGCTGGGACACCTTTTGTTAATGTACCTGTTTTATCAAATGCAATAGCCTTTAAGGCACCCATTTCTTCTAAATACACTCCGCCTTTTACAAGGACACCTTTTTTTGCGGCATTCCCAATCGCTGAAACGATAGAAATCGGAGTCGATATGACCAACGCACAAGGACAACCAACAACAAGAACAGCTAATCCTTGATAAACCCATGTTTCCCAACTACCATCAAAGAATATAGGAGGGACGATAGCAACTAATGCTGCAATGATCATAATGATCGGTGTGTAATATTTTGCAAATTTATCGACAAATGCTTGCGAAGGAGCCCGTTCTCCTTGTGCTTCCTCTACAAGATGAATAATTTTAGAAATCGTTGTATCTTCTACAAGTTTCGTTATTTTTACTTCAAGTAATCCTTCTTCATTTAATGTACCTGCAAATACTTCATCATCAACTGTTTTCTCAACAGGGACTGATTCACCGGTAATAGCTGCTTGGTTGACTGCAGAGTAGCCACTTACGACTACACCATCCATCGCAATCTTTTGACCAGGTTTGACAATCATAATATCCCCAACAGCAATATCATCGACATGAATCATTATTTCTTGCCCATTACGTCTAACGAGTGCCTCTTTAGGAGCGATATCCATTAATGAACGAATCGATTGTCTTGCTCTGTCCATAGAGAATCGCTCAAGTGCTTCACTGATTGCAAAGAGAATAACAACAATGGCAACTTCTGCCCATTCTCCAATAATAGCACCACCTATAACAGCTACTGTCATAAGGGTTTTCATGTCAAATTCAAAGCGTAGTAAATTTTTCAAACCGACTTTAAAAAGTGACAACCCTCCAATAATCATGGATGCTAAAAACAATAAGGTAGTAACAATGTTCTCTTCTCCGTTCACAGACGAGGAAAGGTAACCAAAAGCAATCAATAAGGAAGCATAAAGTAGAGTACTATGCTTTTTATAAAACGGCACTTTTTCTTCTTTCGTATCTTCTTTTACCTCTTGTGAAACTTGGCGAGCCGATTTTTCAGGAGTCACTTTAAGATTTTCGAATGCACCGGCTTTTTCTAGTTCTTCAATTGTTGCATCACCGTAAACAGATATCTTAGATGCACCAAAATTTACTTTTGCATCCTGAACTCCTGGAAGCTGTTTTACGTTATTCTCAAATTTCCCAGCACAGTTTGCACATGTAAATCCTTCAACACGGTAAACATTTTTATCCTCTTTAACCTCTTGTTTAGCTTCCCGCCTTGGTTTTTCAGGAGCCACTTTAAGGTTCTCAAATGCACCAGCTTTTTCTAGTTCTTCAATCGTTGTATCACCGTAAACGGATATCTTAGATGCACCAAAATTCACTTTTGCATCTTGAACTCCTGGAAGTTTTTTAACATTTTTTTCAAACTTCCCTGCACAATTTGCGCATGTAAACCCCTGAACGCGATAAACATTTTTTTCAGCCTCTAATGCTTTTGCTTCAGACAATTTTTACAACCTCCTTCTGATGTGCAAATGCAACCTGTATTAGTTGCTTTACATGATCATCATCTAATGAATAGTAAACTAACTTACCTTCTTTTCGATATTTAGCTAATCCAAGATTTTTAAGTAACCTCAAATGATGAGATGTTGTGGCAGTTGTAGCACCAACAATATTTGCTACATCACATACACACAATTCATCTTCCAAAGAAAGAGTATACGCAATCTTAATCCTAGTATCATCCGATAAAGCTTTAAAAACTTTGGCTACATCCATAGGATTTTGTTGGAGTAGTTCATTTTTACCTCTTTTGACTTTTTCTTCATCTATACACGTAACTTCACATGCATCATATTGCAAATTTTTCACCTCATATCAATCAAATATTCATTTGAATATTATTATATGTGAACAAAAACAAATAGTCAAATATACGTTTGAATATAATTTGCATAAAAAGCAGGTTTTCTTTAGTTTGCAGTAATTAATTATTCTTATAACTAAATTTAATTTCCTTTTTATGTTGGATACACTAGAAATATTGTCAGGGTGCCAGTTTTAAAACTTGAAGAGTTTTTCAATATAAAAAGCCCAATTTATCTCTTTATTAGAGAAAAATAGGCTTTGCGGCTGACTCTCCATTAATTAAGGTGTCTTCCTTATAAAACAGACTTCTGTGATTAAGAAATCAACTTTTGTCATTTATCTTGTTCGGCAAAAGGCGTACTTAATAAGCTAATTATCTACGAAAATTTAGTGTAATTATAACTTTCGTTTAACATTCTTTATCACTACTTTGCTATGGGGAATACTTGGCATGCTCACCATGCTGTAACTTAAATCCTGGTTAGGAATTTCATATTCCATACGCTTGGCCAGATAATCAAGACTTACTTTCATGACTTCAATGGTGACCCACTCTCCAGCACAGCGATGACCCATAAAGTAATCACCACCACCCTGCGGAATGAAGCCAAATGGGCTTCCTTCCCATTTAGCAAACCGATCAGGACTGAACAAATCTGGGTTTTCCCAAATTTCAGGGTCATGATTTGTGCCATAAAGATCCAGTAAAGTTAATGTGCCTTCTTCAAATTTATAGCCGTTCCAGGTGAAATCTTTTTTTACCAATGCTACGACAAACGGAAAAAACGGATAAAAACGGCGAACTTCCTGTACAAACATCTGAGCATATTTTTCATCACGGGATTCAAGTTTCTCCCTTTCTTCCGGATAATGATACAATGCCAGCGCAGTGAAATTGATGAATATAGCGATCGCCACAATAGGTCTCAAGATATTGATCACTTCCACAGCAGCAGTCTCGGTATCCAAAAGATTCCCTTCTAAATCGCGATGCCAGGCAAATATATGTAAAGCTGTATCTTCTGGAGGATTTATTTCCTCATTACGCACCTTATCAACTAACTCACCAATCCAATTTTCTACTTTATTTCTTGCATTTCTCGCTAGCCAATGATTTGGACCAACGGCAGCCGGAGACTCGAACATCGCCGCCAAGTCTTTTGTCAATTCCTTAACATCGTCTTCTTCCAACGGGACACCTGCCCACTGGCAGGCTGTTCTGCATAGGATTTCTTTTACTTCTTCATAAAGAATAACTTCATCCATCTGTCCCCATTTATTTAGTGCTGTCTTCCACTGTATTTTTGTAATGTTTGTTAAGTTTTGAAGTCCTTTAGGAGACATGATGGACATAAACATTTCTTTCCGATGTTTGTGATCTTGTCCATCCAATGCCTGCACACCATTCTTCCCAAACAATGTTTGAACCGCCCGGTTCGGTGCTGCATCTTTCCTTTTGAATTTTTCAGTGTCATAAAAAACTTTCGCAGCTTCCTTTCCTACCATGCAAATCGCTTTCTTTCCTAGCAATCGTGTCTCAAATATATCAGAATTAAAACTTTTACGTCTGTTCAAAATGTACATGTATCCTTCTCTCATAAGGCTTAAGCTATGATCTATGCCCTCTTCCCGAGGCATTTGATTTGTATCTGCCATATCATTCATCTCCATTTTCATTAGTGATGTTTTTATTCTTTGTAACTTTTCCCTATTTACTCATAAAAAAACTTGAATCACATACCACATATTGAACATTATCAAGATAAAGAAAATGGCTGCCGACTTTGTCGACAGCCTGAGACCCTAATCCAAATTAGGGTCTTTTTATTTTTTTTGTTTATTCTGAGTGTGCCCTGTTTAAAATGTAGTAAAATCAATGGGTTGTTTCGACTGGAAGATCCTTTTATACTAAATTAACAGCAATCTATATTTGATTTTTTCATCATTTTCTTACAATCTTTCATTTTCATTTTTCCATTTTTTGTCATTTCACAACAATCCATTTGACAGTTCATTTCCTCACACATTTCCATACATTCTTTTTTTGATTGACAACAATCCATCTCTTCCGATTGTGCTGCATAAACAGAACCACTAAATGCCATCACTACTAAAAATGCTAAAGAAAATATTATTTTTCTCAACCCTTTTCCCCCTTATGTAAAAATGATTGATGTGTCCAATGGTATTATACTATACCGCTAATTAACACTCACTAGATTTCTAACACTACAAACATAAGAAACGAGAGCTTAGGATAACAAGCTCCCGTTTTAATAGAATTAGTAAGCTTTATATTGGTTGAACACCTGATCCACCACAACAACCACATCTTTTGCCACCATGACAACACGGACAACATCCACTTCCCTGACAATGAGGACATCCTCTCCCACTACAACAACAGCACATACCAGCACCACCACAATAACGACAACATCCTGCGCCTTGGCAGCAATGACATTTATGCATACATACACCTCCATAAGATAACCACGCATAGTATATATATTTACTTGGTGTCAAGTTTAAACATGCCTATCTAAATTAATAATTTAGTTATAATAAATACTCTATACATTTCTAGTTATCACCCCCTTAATCGCTAAGGGGGTTCAAATTGTCACAATTTATGGTCATTTAACATCTAATTTTTGATTTTTGGTGATGTTTTTCATAGTGACCCCTTATTCTTTAAATCGTTTCCGGACCCCATGACGGTAAGTTTCTCTTTAAAAAGAAAAGATATATCGTAATTCTTAGGAAGATCTTTCAATTGGCAGACGTTCTTGCATGTTTAGCTTAAATGTCCCATACGGGTTTACATGGGCATAGATTAATGGTGTTAAGGCTCTAAAATCCTCAGGAGTTAACTTTTGAAGAAGAGATTTATTTTGTTCCAAAAGTACCTCTTGAATCATCAGTGTATTAATTAACACCAAACAGTTTTGAAGAAGATGGAGAGCAAGTACAGCGACTTCTTGATCTTCCATTCGGTTTGTTTGAATTTCTCCTCCTTTTCCGTAAAAAATAAAGCTATTGGCTGAGTTCCAGTTTTCAACGACATTTAACCCTTCATGGATTTCTCTTCGGACTTCTTCTGATGATAAATACTCACAAAGGAAGATCGTTTTTAACACTTTTCCTAATTCGCTGAGTGCCCGATACGTTGGATGCCCACTATTACGAGTGAAACGCTTGAGAATCGCCTCTGTTTCAGCTGTACCCAATCGTAAAGCAGTTGCATATTTAATCATTTGATCATACTGTTGTTCAATTAAACTCCATTTAATCGCTCTTGTTAAAACAGGCTGTAAGTTTGGATATGAGTCTTGCATGCCTACATCTGGACGATACAGTTTTTGAGCATGAATGGCTTTAAATCTCGGCATTAGTTGGAATCCAAGCAAATGACAAAAAGCGAAGGCAACTTCACTTTGACCGTGTGTATCCACGTAGTTTTTTTCTACTTCCATATTTGTGCAATGACGAAGTAACCCTTCGATCATAGAAGCTACTTCTGATGAAGAACAGGATTTTAGTTGCGAATAAATACATGTAGAGTTCTTTTCCACGTGCCAATAAATCATTACTCCACGTCCCCTATATCGAATATGCCATTCAGTCAACAAGTTCTGATCCCAAGCCCCAAACTTTTTACTATCAGACGCACATGCAGTTGTTCCTTCACCCCATACTTCTGTTACACGAGCATCTAGAATGGCATTGGTTACCTTTGAAATGGCTTGCCGTAGGTTCTCTTTATGGATGAATTTCCGCCGTACATAGAGTAAGTCCTTGTAACTTCCCCCATGTTCACCAGCCGCAATTCGCTTTAATCCTGTGTTTGTTCCCAATCCATATAAGCAAAGAATAAGTCTTCGTTGCAGTGTTTCCTTATCAAGGATCTCACGATTACCTAGCGTTTGGAACACATCTGTCAGATGTACACGTAAATCTACCTCTTTTAAAATATCCAAAAGATTGGTCATGGGCCAACGCTTCATGACCTCTGCCTTTACGAGATTTAGGTTAACCGGTTCAGCCTGTGCCTGTAAAGGTGACACAGAAATCCAGCCATTTCCCTTACTCAATATACGTACCTTGGAGTTATTTTTAACACTTCTATTTAATTTCTCGAGAGCCGTATTCATACTCTGTTTCAGTTCGTGAATAAGTGTTTGTACTTCAAGGGGCTTACAAAGCGCTTCATAATGTTTTTCTCTATTTTGTTCAAAATCTTTTGGTAAATCTTCCTCTGGGTTTCTATACCGATCAGCTCCGACTACCCATACTTCTTTACAACGTAATCGATCTCGCAGAGCTTGGAGTACACAGATTTCATAATTCATTCGGTTTACACGGTTTGTTTCTTTATCAATGACCGTATCAATCCAACCTGGCTTAACGATTCCTTCAATTGGGATATAATCTGTTTCATTATATGTATACTGATTGGTAAGCTTATATTGTGTAAGTAAATCAATTGCATCTATCACAGGTCGATGCACATCATTATTGGATTGAAATTCTAGAATATCAAGTAAAGCTGGAACCATTCTTCTGTAATGAGTACCGTAGGAGGATCTCATAACAGTATGTACTTTTTGTTTATAGGAGGGACCTGTATGTTTCATTTCCTTCACAATATCTTTTAATTTATCTTCGCCTACGACAGGAAATAAAACATCTCGCACAATACCGTCTGGTTGTTCCACTGCCTTTTCAGCCATGCGGAACAATACGTTTGTCTTCCCACTTACTTTACGAAAATCCCGTAAAAATTCTTTTTCTACTTTTCGTTCCGCCCGAGCACCGATTCGATGAACAATTTGGATAATGAGCTCAACTAAGTTATCCGTAATTTCTCTACCTCTACACCAAAAGAAAGCTGCCAACAAAGTATAACGGATCGGATCAGGATGCCTGCGCAACTCTCTAATATCTTCAGAAACAGCTCGCTGTCTGTACGTTCGGATCATCTTGGGTGAAACACCGTAGAATAAATTTGGTGGAAGCTGTATATCTCGTACTGTTCGTAGTTTTTCTATCTCTTGAAATAAACTGTCTAACCCGATTCTTCCAGGATCAGATACAAGCTCTCGGAAACTAAGAATGGTTTGATCTTTTTCTATCTGTTCTGTATGGGACCAAGTACGTATAAACGTATCTAACTTAGATTGAGAGTGATCAGAAAGTTTAGAGTAAATGGATTGAGAAATCCGGTCCTCATACTGATAAATGGCTGACTTGATGTTTCGCTCTAAATGGTCATGAGCTGGGGGAACAATTTGTTGTTTTCTTAGGTGATGTAGTACATGTTTTCTTACTCTGTCTATTTGTAGCTCCTGCGGTAAGATGTTAGCCTGAAGCCAGGATTTTACTTGTTCCATATCAGTAAGGGTGCTGTCCCTAAATCCCATGTAATCGCGAATTTGAGCACGATGATATTTAATTGACCTTCCGTCCCAATCGTACGCTTGAAATAAATCCGCAGGTACATCTACTTGCTTGGCAATGTATTGAATAACATCTTTACTTATTTCCTGTTTCCCTTTTGGAAAACGTCCCTGATATTGAAAGAACTTTAGTAGAACGGCAAACCCCAGTCGTGTTCCTCCATATCTGTTTCCGAGTAAACGCATTTCTTCTGGAATAACGGTAAAATGTTCAATAAGTTCTTCTAAGTCCCAATTTTGCTTCACTTTGTTTTTCCTCCTTATCATACGTATCAGCAAAATCTTATAGGAATTCAGAATATAAAAAAAGTCCCTAGAGTCAGGACTGAATCAATAAAAAGATTTACTTTGCCCCTGGTTGCACGAACGCTGGTACTGGGCCATAGAGTTGGTAAAGATACCGATGCGGAAATCGCAGCATATATCAACAAGTATCATGGTGGGGGTAGAGATGATAAATATGAGGTCATCGCTTCTGTAGATGTTAATTCTAATCCTAAGCATCCAATGGGTAAGCCTGTTAATAATCTTGAGCCAAGCGGATTTAAGGCCTTAGCTGTTGTTAAAAAACCTGCCGTAGGTTCACCTGAAGGAAAGGTTTATATTGCATTTGCAGGAACTCAAAATGAAGAAGACGATCATTCAGATGTGAAGAACGCATTGGTATCCTTAAATGAAAATCCGCCTGCACAGAGTTATCATGCTCATCTATTCCTTAACTGGCTCTATCTACAAAATCCAACATATCAAGGCTACAAGTGGTATTTTACAGGCCACTCTTTAGGCGGGTGGTTAGCATCCAAAACTTATCTAGATGTCCGTTCTGCCAGATCGCTAGTTAATATCGAACCTTTTACAAATCGTGGTCCCATCAAAAAGGATAAGATTAGTGGTGTTTACACATTTAATGCATTACCGGTGTCTAAAGCTCAGATGGGATCTACTCAGTGGAATGCAAATATTAATGGCACTTATAATACAGACGTAAAAAATTTGTTTATAGATAATGAATGGTTAAATAGTATTTATGATATGCATGATGACAAGATAAATTATGTGGGTGTGACTGGAGCAGTAAACAAAGGAATCCCTTACTATACAGCTAATTTATATTTTCCAACCAGTTTAGCATTTAATCTAATGGATTACTGGGCCTTTAATAAAAATAACATGATTGTGGAGTATCACAGTTTGAAATACCTTAAATATTCTACTTATCATTAAATTTTTCTTCAAAAAGCGTATTGTACCTAATACGCTTTTTTATTAAATCTTTAATCTTCACAGTAGCGCATACTGGATAAAAGCTATACTTCAGGGTGTGATTACTTAAAAATAAACCAGATTAATCTTGGTTTAGAAAGCGTATTAAATTAATGAATCAGCAGCTCTTCTCCATTCCCTTTGATAAATTTCATATTCTTCCTCTATCCATGACAATAATGTTTGTTCGATTTGCTTCACATAACTGGAATTTCTTGTATCAAACAACAAACGCTTTGTAAATGGAATTCTTAGTATATCATTAATCACCAAACGAACACTTATCGATTCATAATCCTCATATGGTTCAATTTGATACTGGCAGCGAAAGTAGAATTGGGTACAATTCAAATTAAGATATATAGGGAATAGCTTAATCTTTCTATTTAGATATTCTGCAAAACTTTCCCCAATCACCTTTAATTCAAATTCTCCTATATTTTCTTGTTTGTTATAGTTTGAAGTTAGGTACCACATTTGTTCACCTCTAACTGGATCGTCTATCTTTTGTATAGATATCTTTATTCATCATCTGGCACATAGCAATAATTTCGTCGAGTTCTTGGGATGCTTTGATGACTAACGGATCCGTTAGCATTTTATCTTTGCTGAGTAGAAAAAGCTCTTTTCTTTTAATCTCAACTTCTTGAAATAAGTTCATCAAATACCTCCAAAAAAACACCCCAGTTAAACCACTGAATACAGTGGCTTAACCAGGGTGCTCCTGTTAATTATTTATATACTCTCGAAAAGATACTAGCATATTTTTGAATATATGACAAATGCTTGTTCGCCTTTTAGTAGCGGTTGCTTGGTCATCTTTGATTTCCTCCTGATACTGCCCTTTCATAAAAGAACAACTTTTTGTCCCTTCTGTACCAAGAAAATGGTATACATCAACCCGCGAACGTCCAAATTTAGATAGGGTTCTAGCAACATATAATATATCTTCTTCCAGTTCTCCAGGACATGGCTTCCAGTCAGTGGAATTGATAAGGAGCTTATACATATATCTCTCCTCCTTTTTCAATTCCTAGTCCTTCAAGCAGAAATCGTGACACTTTTGCTTTTTCCCCTCTATACGTCTTAGGTGCAGATAGATACAAACACTTCTTTACACGTGTTATACAGACATATGCAAGGCGGCGCTCCTCTTCTAAACTTTCCTCAGGAGACAAATTAGTGTCTTCTTTTCTATTCGTGTCCAATGCGATCGAGTGAGGTAAGATTTTTTCAATCATGCCAATGGCATACACGACCTCGAACTCCAGTCCCTTAGAAGAATGAATAGTCATTAAGCGAACGGCTTCAATGTCAGGTTGACTACGTAATTCTTCCATCTCCTCATTCTTTTCTTCAACACGCTCGACAAAGGATAGGAAAGCTTTAATGGATTGAAATCCACGAGAAGCCTGCTCACATTCCTCCAGGAGCTCGATCAGCATTTCCTTATGCAAAGTCAAAGTTTTCCTTTCGTCTAGCTCTAATTGTCTTTCGTAGTTGATGGTCCCTTTCCGGATATCTCTAATAGCTTGGGGAGCGGTCATTTTTGATAGCCCTTTGATGCATTCTAATTTCGTTAATAAATGCCTTTGCTGGAAACCGGTCTTTTTATTAGCGATCTTATTAATCACCTGGATAAAAAGGTCCTTTGGGGTTTCCCCGTTATTAGCTGAAACAACCTGTTCAACGATCTCTTCCATCTCGCGGCGGCTGATATAAAGAATAGGGGCAGCATCCACCATAGCTTCTGAATCCATTAGGTTAGTAGCCACTCTTAGTAAAGAAAGCAACGGCCGGATTACCGAATGACTATAGATGGTTTCACTCGATCCACCAAAAGTGACAAATGGAACGTCACTTAGCAATAATCGCTCAAACACTGCCCGTCCTACTGCATGCGTACGATACAAGACAGCCATTTCACGCAGAGCCATGCCGGCAGCTTGCTTTTCTTTAATATCTTCCACTATCCAATCTGCTTCCTGTTCACTGTTAATCGGCTTGGAAAACTGTACATCGAAATTATTCTCTACCTTAACAACCCGCATTTTTTTCTTAATTTGCTTTTCGTTATGGCTAATGATCGAATCAGCAAGACCAATAACGCCTTGACCGGAACGATAATTTATATCCATTAAAATCTTCCTACAATTAGGGTAGTAGATATCAAAGAAAATAAGAAACGATGGAGTTCCGCCCCTAAAGCCATAAATGGACTGTGAGTCGTCTCCGACTAAACACAGGTTGTTATTTGGCTCGGCCAACATGCGAATGATTTCATATTGGATTTTTGAACTGTCTTGAAATTCATCACAAAGAATATATTGAAATTGCTTTTGGTATTTCTTTAAAATATCGAGATTAAAACGGAACAACCAATAGCATTCTACAATCAGGTCATCATAGTCATATAGATTCTCATTTTCCTTAATGGCTTCATATTGTGTATATATTTCCTTTAACTCGCTTTGAACTTGAGTCTCATCGAAAATATCTTGAGGGCGGACCATTTCATTCTTCCAGGATGAAATGATATTAAGTATAACCTCAGGAGAATATGAATCCTGCAGCTCCATCTTTTTTAGGATGGACTTAATGATATAGTGCTGCTTTTTGGTTGAGCCCAAGACCCTAAAATTGTATCCTTCCGCTCTTAGTATTCTTAGGCATACAGAATGGTAGGTGCCTGAAACTACTGAACGACTTGCAGACCGATTCAATCCAGGGATCCTTGCTAGCCGTTCAATCATCTCCACACTGGCCTTTTTGGTGTATGTAACCAATAGGATGTTAGAAGGTGATATCTCCCTGCTATGGATCATGTAGCCAATCCGGCAAGTAAGAACGGTTGTTTTTCCGCTACCCGCTCCAGATATAATGGCTACGGGGCCATCCACTGCCTTAACAGCTTCTTTTTGTGGTTCATTTAAATGAATCCCATAATCGGATAACAGCTGGAAATAATAATCGTCCTCTTTTTTTGGCAGCGTAGGTGGATAGACTTCTGCAAGCGGAGCAGGTGTATTAAAGGCGGTAGCTAATTTTTGATACATGATCATGCCACCCCTCTTTCTACATTATTTCTAAACCGCTCAGTAAGCTCTTCCCAGGTGCTATCATCCACTCGGTTTACCGTACAAATCAACCCTACACTAACCATTTTCTCAATAAATGTTTCGGCCTCTTCTTTGCAGGACCAAAGGTTCCATTCAATAATGATCATTTAAATACACTCCTCTTAGTTAGTTCCATTTAAGACTCCAATAATAATCGTTCAGCTCCGGATCCAATTCGCCGTACATCTGAAAAAAATGCTCAAGACGAAATAAAAAATCCTGGTATCCATAATTTTTTAGTTTTCTCAACTCCAGTACTTCCCTGTTGAGCTGCTTAAGACGGCCCGCTATATCTTCAAGGATGCTGTACCATTCGCTATCTTCTGTAAGGAAAGCTCCCTCCAATATTTCTAATGAATAAGTAATTTCTTCGACTAGAATATCAGTGGACTTAGCTCTCTCAAACCTCTCCTGGGTAATCCGGTATACGAATAAACCTTTTGTTGATCGACGACTTAGCTTTTTAAAGCCGGCTCTCTGAAAGGAGTAGCCTGGATTTTCACTTTTCACCTTTGTGGGAGAGACATATGTGATCATTCCGTCAGATGGCAAAGGCCCCCAAAATTCAATCGTCTTATGAATGGCCTCTTTGATTAAAAGGCTGCTTGTTAAGCCAGATTCATTCCGAAAGATCGTACACTCCCAAGCCCAGCCGTATCCATCCTTGCGTTCAAACCGGCTCCTCCAGGTAACCCAAAGAGCTGTACCATCTGCTGTTCGAAAAACAAGGTTCTCTCCAGGACGGGTAAATTGACTGGCCCCTACTGTTAACCGACTATAATGGCGATCGGCCAGTGCTACACAAGCAGCGTCCGTTTTCTTAGTTGTTTGCCAAAGACCAGACTCCAGGTTAAGAATAAATTGCATCCAAGTTCCTCCTAAAAATAAAAAGAGCAACGAATTAAATTCGTCGCTCCTACCTCTGGTATTACTTGTATAAGTTTCATTTAGTACATAAACTTACAAGCAATCCCACCATTGTTCTCCTGTCTCTTCTCCCCATTGTTCGCGTGGTACAAGGATTTCTCCATTGAAGTTAAAATCTCTTCCACACCTGCAGGTATTAGTAAATTGAAGACATTCTACCACATCCCCGCATTCACATTTAACCAGGGTCTTTGCTTTGTGGTAATGTTCCCATTCCTTATGGTCTAGAGTATAATTCCCCTTACCACAACTGCAGGGTGTTCCTATTAATATCCCATGTGTTGCTCGGAGCTTAGCTTTAGCCTGTTTCTTCTCAGGCGCCCATGTACGCTCCAATGCTTGGTCTCGCGAATCGTAAAGAACAAAGCCGCTGCTGCAGCCGGAACAATGAACCATTTTAAGTTCAATTGCTTCTGTATATCCCTCAACTGTTATTTTTTCTCCTGTTTTTAATGCTGATTTTTTCAACATAAACACCCTTTCCCAAAGTCTTATAGCTTTTCTCTCTCAAAACATAAAAAAGCCTTTGGGGATTTGTTCGTCCATAGCAAAAAACTATGGTACACCAAATGCCCCAAAGGCTTAAAGTTTTATTTCACCGCGAACCAAAAGTGGTTGCAAATAATCAAGAGAATTTAAAGCTATCTCAAGTATATGAAAAATTCATTTCTTTTTCAATTAAAGCTTTATATAAACTTATTTACCAAGCGGGCGAGGTACCTTGCTAAGTGCAAATGTCTGCATTGTTTGTCTTTCTTGAAATAACTCATGTCGCTGCTCTTCGAGATCCGCTCTACTCGTAATATCTTCTTTAAGCATCAATGAATGATAGCTGCTGCTAGCTTCTAAAGCAAATTCATAGTTTCTTTTAGCAAATTGGTATTTAGGATCCTGGGTACTCTCTCTATTAAAGCTTGTCAGGAATTCTTGGTTCAGCTCGTATAGCTTTAAGTATCCTTCAGCGCGATTTAAACGCTCGGTATTAAGCGCTATATTGTTCAGAACCTTGTTATAAATTATTGTTTGCAATTGGCCTTCCACATCTTAGCACTCCTTACTAAATCATATTTCTGCTGAATTTTGATTTTATAATATATTTATAACTAATTTTCTAGCTTGTTATAACTTTTGCCTCTTTCTTTCATGCTTTATTATTTACCTTTAACAGCTGCTAGTAAAGGCCATTCACCAGCAATTCTTGAAATTTTGCATTGAGCAATGCGCGGTTTAATAGAAATATATGGAGTAGTATTATTTATAAATTTTTTCAGCAAAGGGAGTTACTTTTTGATGGAAACGCTATATATAAGAGTGGTATTGTAAAAATAAGGGTTAATACATTGCTGCATTTTACAAAAAAAGAATTAATATATAAGGAGGATGTATATGCCAGGTATTAAGTTAGAACCAAATGAGCAGAAATTGTATGATGATATGACGAAAAATTTAGATAAAATAAAAAAGGATATCCACGAAAACAAGTTATCTTCAAAAGAATTGGAAGACTGTTATAAAGAAATGGCAAGTTCCGCTCACCAACTTCACTTATCATTGGCCGAAAGAGGTCATGAGCCAAAGCATCATGGTTATATGATTAAAAATAGAAGAATGGAATCAAATGATCCACGTTTTTACGATCACGTTCACCCAACTGAAGATCTGGTAGATTTTATTCGTGATACTGAAGCAAATAATGATCCTGAAGACCAAACTTTGGGTACAAAGTTCAAAATAAGAATTTTTACACGAAGATGGGGTCATGAAGATGTTTATCAACTTACAAGAACAGAGAGTGGCTGGTATCTGGAACAACTTACGTATAAAGGAGATTGTGAAAGAAACGGTTATCCTTTACTATTTAGGGCCTTGGATCATGATTCAGTTAATTATCCAAAAGATCTGGGCGAGTATCTAGAGTGGTTATGGGAAAGGGCTAAAGAGGATGGTTTAAATTTCAATGAAGTTCAAGATGCTTTGAATCAACTAGCTAGCTGGATATCCATTTGTGAGAAAAATTCTCCACTAGGTATTTTTCAGGGGTACAAATGATGACTAATACAATCATTGAAAAAGGTGCCGTAACTTTCCTAGATGTACTAGGTTGGAAGGGGAAATGGAAAGACAGTTACGAATCTATTTACACATTGAAAAACCTAATTAACATGACTGAAACAACTGCCAAAAAAGTGCATGAAGAAGTAATTCAACTTTTTAAAAGAGAAGCCAGCTATTTTAAGGAATTACGTGGGGCGACGACTGAAATATTGAGCATTTCAGATACCATTGTTATCTTTACTAAAGGGCCCGCTATTCCTACACTTCTAATACACGCACGCATTTGTAGAGAAATACTTCCTGAATCGATTAAACAGAATGTACCGCTCAGAGGAGCTACCTCTTATGGCGACTATTCAAGAGATGGAAATATAATGATTGGCCCTGCAATCGATGAAGCTGCTAGCTGGCATGAGACAACAAATTGGATTGGAGTATCTTTAACCCCTTCCGGATTGTATGCTGCAAAAGAAGAGGATATAGAGGAGTGGACGGAATACTCAGTACCTTATAAAAAGAAGGTATCCCCAATGTTGAATAAATGCGTTAAATGGTATCTAGATCCTGCTGAAGCGTTTGTTCTTTTTGAGAAGATGGGTCCACATGTTCCAGAGATTGCTGAAAAGTATCTAAATACTTTTTTATTCTTAAAAGCACAAGAAAAATTAACAGAAGCTGTTATAAGCAAATAAGTTTTTTTAGCTTTTCCCCTCAAGAATGTGTTAACAGATTAAAATACGGAGCAATGATTGAACAAAAAACAGCGGCAATTAAATAATTGTCGCTGTTTTTATTGTATACCTTTTTTAGAATCTAGGATTGCCTGCAGCCCCTTTAAGTGTACCTGCTGGAAGGACCAACCTATCCATAATCAAGTCCTCTATATTCCTGTAGTTTTCCGCATTAAATAAGGATATACTAAGCCAATAATTAATGAAGCTAAAATAAATTGGAATATTGGCACTTCAATAAATCTGGCCATTACTTTGCCTGGATCTATAACAACTATCAAAGACATAAATAGTATCGAAAAAAATATAATTCCTGTACGTTTTATCAGTCTGTACAAGGTAATTCCTCCTCACAAACTTAACTTAAGTTGTTTATTCTGTTCAAGGTTCTCTAAACTAATTAAATATGAAAGATTTTGTTTAATGATTTCTAATGTGCTCATATGGGACGGCGCGCATATTCTAGTTCCATCTTCCAAGTAAATTTTCCGCTGCTTCTTCGATTTTCTGGCATTGATAAACGTAGTGCTGTCAGATGAAAAGCATGGGAACTCTAGTAAAAACTCGTTTGCCACCCCTAATAAGTGAAAGTTGACGGTGGGGAAACAATCGAATACTTTTCTAAGCATAATCTTTACCTGATCCAACCGGTTTCCTAAAAAAGGAACGATGCCCCCTACACCAATCATTTCAGGTTCTTCATCAATTAACCGCTGCAATTCATCTAAGCTGTCAGTGATTTGCCATACTGGGTATATTTTTGCATTGGTTAATTTAATCAATCTCTCATAGTTCATTTTTGTTTGTACCGGATCACCTATACAATCGAATGGAAAGAAGCCCAATATTCGTTTCTTATTTTTGTGCGCCTCAATGAAGGAGGCATATCCTTCAATGTATTGGTCAGTTAGTGTTTCTTCATTAAGTAGCTGCAGCTGCGGAAAAGCGCGTTTTTTCCTTTTCTGCTTTTCTTGAAAAATGGAATAGGATCCGCTATCGATAATGCAATATAAATCATTTTCATAAAGATGCTGCAGCCAGCTTGAAGAGGACTGTAAAAGCTGAAAATAGTTATATAATAAGAATTTGCCTCCGAGTTTTTGGTACTCCCCTAAGATGGTTTTGTCACGCTCTAGACCACCAGCAAAAAATCTCACACCAAGCAAGGACAATCGAAATAATCCATTTTTTAATTTATGCAGTTTGGATTTTCCGGCATAAACTTGAATTAAGATGCCAAATAAGGCTGAACTAAATGGTGATATTTTTTCCAGGTCTTTTCTTACAAGCGTCCTATGTATTTGCATTAGCCGGATCGCCCTGCGTATTTGTTTTCTTGTCACAAGGATTTTATCTTCATTTTTGGAAGTTGAAATTATTATCTTTCCAGGCATTAAAACTGCCATATTTAGACTTCCGTTAGCGGTTATTAGAAATCCTTTTTTTTGAATATGCCGGATTAGTTTTCTTTCCAGGCTTCTGGGTTCATTCACGTCTACTACTCCTCTCAAAAAATGAACAGATGCATTTAAGCCCTGTTCTGTTTCTCAAATCAGTTTTTTGTAATTGTTGATCGCCTGCTGCTGTGGTTTACTATTACACTTTGAATTGAAGGACACAAAATGTTGACCGGTCTTCAATAAAAACCTCTCTTTCTCTGCGATTGTTCAAACACAAAAACACCCTTTCTCAAGCCTTTTTCCTTATTTAGTCTCATCTTCTTCATTGAATATGATGGGGTTAATACTAAATGTCTCCCCAACATCATAATCCTCTAAATCTCCCTTGGACCCAGTTGGAATGCATACATAATACCATCCTACTTCAGGATCACCTTCCCAAATGGTATACGTGTCTAAATCCTTTGTATTCAAGTTGTACAAACGAATTTTACCAACTGCTCCATCCGATCCGCCTTCGACTAGAACATCAAAGACTTGATAGATAAACTCATCATTTAATTCAATTTGTACTGGTTCAATAATTGAGTTCATTTTGTTCCCTCCACTAGGCTTATTTGATTTTCTTTGCAAATACAAAAAAGCCTTTAGGCGTGTTTAATCTCATCATAGCAGCAAATATGCTATGAATCTTAAACAGCCCAAAGGCTTACTGTTGTATTAGTCACCGCGAATTCATTCTGAATGAATTGCAAAATATAAAAACTAAGAAAATCTACTTTCATTATACCTATCTTCACGAATCAAAAACAATCCTTTTTGGTCTCTTTAATAACATATTTCTCCTGTGTTTCATATACTGTGAGAATAAAATTGTAGGCAATTGTATAGAATCAGTTCAACAGGCAATTATGTATGAAAAGGGGCTGATTTAATGAAGAAAGTAATACCTATGAACAGCATTCCTAGACCTATTATATTTAGTGATCGTGAACAAAGAATTAAAAGGGAAACAGATGCCATTAAACAAAAACAGAAAGATCTCTATGCTGCAGCCAAAAAAAGCATGAAAAAAGAGGACTGAGTTTATACTCACTCCTCTTTTATTGTTCAATTGGTCTTTGCTTCGTGTGAATTTACTATCTTATAATTCTCACTCATCAATTTTTTGATTTGCCGGCGAAGGGACTCATATTCATGGTCTGTCTTTTCACGGCGGGATCTGTTAATATCTTGTTGGCTTTTAAATTCTACATAACCTGATAATTTCACTTGTTCACCGCCTCCTTCTTTGTTAAATAGTCTTTATCAATAGATAGGAGACATAATGCGTGTACAAGACGGTATATCTCCCTCGAATCTATTTTACCATTATCCACGAGTAATTTCATTATCTTATCATCTGATGTTTCACCATGGAAATTATATATCCATACTACTTTATTATCCATATTTATTCGGAATGAAACGATAATCCTCCCTGGGTATGGAGTATTGTAATAGGGCTTACCTTCCTTATCTAAGGCTACTTTAACAGCTCCATAATTTGCATATTTCTTATCTTTTAGGGAGATTTTTTCCGGTGAAGCAGCTGAGGTTTGAACATCCTCTATTCGAACCAAGGTATCTCCCCTCATCTCATATAAAGTGAAACCGGTTAAGATATTTAAATCTCTCGTAGAGAATTGGCCATTAAACTTACGGAAGAGCAGCATATTTATATCCTTTAATAATTGGATTAAATATTCTAATTCACGAAGAAGCTCATCCCTCTCTTCAATAAGTTCTCCAGTAAATTGATCATACTTTTCAGTGATCAATTCTGTGTTCTCATTTACCTTTTCAAGTTGGTCCTGCAGGCTTTTGATTTCGCTTTTATATTCAGTACGTTCATTTTGTAAAAAGTCCCCTAATCGCTTATCTATTAGATGATAAACTTCTCCGGAGCTTGTTACATAATCGTAAAGGCCTTTGAAATAAAAATCGTTTTCAGAGTCTAAAAAGGCTGATGTAAACAGGTTATATTCTTGATTCCGGAATACTCTGTATGCTCCAATATGAAAATGGTCACTGTTGAAATTAATCAGCATAGGAAAATAAAATATAATGCTGAATAGATAACCAGTCGCACCAGCTAGTAAGCTTTTAATATACAGAGGAGCCTCAAAGCCGGGAAATAACATAGGGCCTATCCCCAATGAAAGAAAAGGGATTATGGATAAGCCAACACTCGAGTTGAAAAATTTCAATAAGCCATTCTGCAAATCTTTAACTTTTGCTATGTCCCTTACTGGAGAGAGCAATAGCCAAGCTGCCCAATGCATTCTGTACTTTTGATCTACATAACTGCTTTTTAATTTTTCTATGACATGATCAAATTTTTTACTCACATCTAATAAGCGACTATGGTAATTTTTTTCAGACACCCGTTTCCCCTCCACTCATTAATCTTCATTAGGATACATGATTGTAATTACTGGTGAAGGATCGTCACCAGGCCCTATCATAGCTTTTAACCAAAACATCTCTGATTGACCGCTTTTGGTGGCAGCTACTGAGAAGTAAAAACAACTCCCACCGTTTTTTTTGGCGTTGAGGACAAAAAGGAACAGTACATCCATTAGTCGGCCTTTAATGCTTTCTCCTCGTACAATTGCAGCATCATCCGGTACTATTACATCCTCCCACACTAACCTGGTAACGGCAATTGGAAATTTCACTCCATTCCTTTTGCCTTGCTCACTGATATCAATCAAATCGCCTGATTTGATTGCATCCTCTCTTGAAAATACATGAATGTAGTCAAAGTCTAAAACCACATTAAACACCCTTTCTCAAAGTTTTTTGACCCTTTCCTATTCTGGAAGACAAAAAAAGCCTTTGAGAACAATTTGGTCGCATAGCAAATAGCCATGAATCAAATAGTCTCAAAGACTTTTTATAGTCATCACCGTAAATTCCTAAGGAATTACAAATAAAAGAAAAGGAAAAGTTCTAATAGCTATTATAACTATTTTCAGGCTACTTAACAAATTAGCATCCATCTAACTTTCTATATATTATGTTTATAAAGATTTATTCCCTTTGTATTTATTATGCTTAAAAAATTTTAAAGGGGGGCTTAAAAATTTTTTAACCCCTACCCCCCTTAAAAAATTTTAATAGGGTATTTTTGTGGACAACCCCCCTTAAAAATTTTTAATGGGGGTGAAAATGAAGGGGTTAAAGAATTTTTAATGGGGGTTAAAAAATTCTTATAGGGGGTTAAAAATTTTTTAACCCCCCTTAAAGAATCTTGAAGGGGCCATTTTTTTATAAAAAAAGAGGCAAAAATTCCTAGAATTTAGCCTCAAGAAACTCATATGGTTTTAATTTCAACATCTTGAATTGCTTCATCATAAGTATTTAAAGCTTCTTGTAGAAGATTTTTATACTTTTCTTCTAACCAATCTCTAGCAAACTCATTAGGCGAATACAAAATAATGGAGTCAGTCTCCTTCTTTAATAATAAATCTCTAAACCAGGTATCAAAGGATGGTTTTGAGATTTTACCGGAAACATAGGATTTCAACAGATTTAATAGTCTGATTTCAGTATCGTCCATTTCTCTTTCATGCTTAACGTGGCCGGCAGGTTTACTGGCACCTTTCTTGGAGAGTTTTATTAATTCCCCAAATTGCTGCCACTGTCTATATATATTCTCAAAATCAATATCTTTTTCAATTGAGATTTTCTCATTATTGTTAATCATAGTTGTAACATATTTTTCGTGTGCAATTTTAAGTCTTTCAGGAAGTCCTTTCTGCTCCTTTTTTAAAGCTCTTTTTATGTGTGGAGCAGCGTCTTCAGGTATTTCGATATTGGGGTTTCCGTTGATTAAAGTTTCCGTTAGAAGGGGTACCTTCTTTCGGAGCTTGAAAATGGGCGATTCCTCCGCACCATCTTTAGAATAGTTCACTACATTAAACTTGTATGCAAATCCGTATCTTTCAAGTAGATCCATGAAATTTAGGATTGTTGGCCGGCTTTTATCCATTTTAAGCCCGATCAACTCAAAGTTGGGAAAGCACCAATCTTTATTGCCATAAGCAAATCTTTTTAAGTGCCCGTATAAGGCTAATCCCTCAGCATTTAGGTAGTAACCCCAAAAATCAAATAGGTAGTTATTGAAAATGGTTAGTTCTCCATCTATGTAAGGAATGTTCTCGCCATAGGAATCCAATGAAAATTTACGTACCTCGTCTTCAGAAAACTTTATAAGATCATGTTCTGGATAATAATAGACTTCAGATTCAAGATGCTCAGTAGAGTCTTTCTTAACCATTCTCATGCGAGGAGTGAACGCCCCAGTTTTAACTTCTCTGAAATACTCCAACTTCTCACTGTTCCCTTTTAAATTGACTTTCCCCTCTTCCAAAATAAAAACCTCCGCTTCATCCCACTTAAGCGAACGAGGCAAAGATTTTCATACTACTTGAACAACGAAAAAATCCCTGTTAAAATAGGATTAATTATAGTATGAAAGATCCCGCCTATATCAGGTTCATTTAATTCTTCAGCGGCCAAACTGTACAGAATAAATGAATTGCTGGGTGGGTTTTTTTATGTTTCTTTACAAGTGAAAACAAATCCATTTTAATTAATTCTAGCAAAAACCGACAATTTTTACTATCTAATTTCTAGGTTGGCCATTTAACAGAAAGCAAAAAACCCCAAATCAAAATACCTTAGAAAGGCTGTTTGATTTGGGGTATTCCCATCTGTTTTAATTAAGCTGTTACTATAATTAAAGCAAAAAAATAGCCTATTATCAAGGCTATTTCTCCAGGTCCTCCGGGGTAATCAATTCCATGTAAAGGTCAAAACAAGGTTCGCAATATATTGAGTCTTCCCAAATGGTATAAGGCTCTTGAACTTTAACCGGCTTGTGGCAAGAATGACAGATAATTAATGGAATTACTTTTGCTTTTGTTTCTTGCATTTAAGATCACTCATTTCTTTATAATGTTTCTTTTTTATCCTGTAGGGATTCCTCAATAGCTCGTTCAATCCATTGGCTAATCGTTATATTCTCATCTTCGGCCAGCTGCTTAACGCTATCCAGCATCTTAATCGGTAATTCTAAATTTGTTTTCCGATAGGCGCTATGAAAATAAATAACTTCTTCTAATACAGTAAGCGTGCCTTCGGTCAGGAAAGGATTTAATTGCTCTGCTTCAAAGGGAATGTGTTTGAAAGGCTTCTCCCCTGCTTTTATGGATATAATAACTTCCTCATCAAATTTCCTAAACCCAACGTTTTCTATCCCCCATACCATTAATAAATAATCAATAAATGGATACAAGATATCTTCATTCAATGGAATATTAAAATAAACATATCCCTTGTTTTCCAACAAACGTTGATGAATGTCGTAGGCCGGTTTAAGCGAATATTTACTTATTCCTTCATTATATGGTACCCATTTTTGATATTGATGTAGATGAAATCCCCAATCATTATTCTCGTTTTTTACCACTCTGGCAGTTTGTTCATTTGGGCTCTTGAAGAGCTGAAATAAGCTAATGTCATATTGGGAATGATAATATTCACTTTTACGAATGCGCTCATTTCTTGTAGGCGATAAGATCCTTTTAGCTGCTTCAAAGGCATCTTGAGAGATTACGTATATTGTCCTTTCATCACCAAAGGGAACTTCATCTGCTTTAATTGTTCCGTCATGAATGTACTTATATACCATTTGAACAGACAAACCCAGTTGTTTTGCGACCTGGGGGGGACTCATCCCTTTAGGATGGGATTCTTGTTCTAGAGCTAATTGATCCACTTCTTCTCTATGATAGCGAGCAAACCGATGAATGCGATGTGGATCAGGTATCTTCTTAATTTTACCCTGTTTACTATAATGATATACTGTGGCTTTAGATAGACCAAGTTTCTCCGCAACTTCCTTCTGTGTATACCAATCTTTTTGCACTAATATATACCTCCCTTTACATCTTTCACAGTAATTATAAAGGTGTAATTTTTATGTACGTTTGTTATCACAATTTTAAGTGTTTAAATATGTATATATAAATACATGTTTAAACATGTACTTATTATAAGGAATCCTTGTACACCCAATATAATGCATTTGATATCTAATATCAAGTTTAATATATATTAAAATAAAAGATATAAAAAAATTAACTATACTCTAAATAAACAAATGTATATTTTTTTATGTAGGTATAGATATAGAGATAAATTAAAGTTTCATATACAATTAATTAAAGAGAGCGTTAAAATAGTAAATTTGTAAATAAAATAAAGGGTTTTATATTGAAAGGTCATTTGGAGGTGTTTATATTTGAGAGATGTTGCTTTCAGAAACGTTGACTTGCAGATAAAAAAATGGAAGAAGGAAATAGATAATCAATCAGTTGTACCTATTTTACAAGATAAGCTCGATCTAGCTGAAAAGAACAATGAAGGCCTTTATTCAAATTTCAATGATGTTGAGATGATTCAATGGTTTTTATATCGGAAGCAGCATTTAAATCACAAACATGATAAATCATCCCGGACCATTAAAGAGTATAAGCTGGAAATTAATCAATTTGTTGAGCAGCTGCTCAAATATTCATTAGAAATAAATATAGATATTGAAACGATTCGTTCGGGCTCATTATTTAAATCCCTTGCTCCTAGACACATTCGACGGTATCAAGAATGGTTAGCGACAAAAAGTCCATATGTACAGAAGAAAGGTAGCTATGCGCCGGCCACCTTAGCAAGGAAGACAACGATCCTCAATAATTTCCTTAAGTTTCTTTATGAGTCTAAATATGTAGAGAATCCCCTGCATCAAGGGTTATTGATGGCATCTATTAAGAATGAAGATCGGCCGAATCGCGATCTAGGACCTGCTGAGGTTGTTCAGCTGCTAAATCATTTTCGAAAAGAGAACCACCCCATCGCCTTTGCAATCATTCACGTGCTGACCACTACAGGATTGAGGAATGAAGAATTTTGTAATTTGAAGGTGAAAGATATTCAATATGACTCTATAAACGAGGGACACTTTCTTCGGGTATTGGGAAAGGGAAATAAGAGTAGAGAGGTTCCATTAAGAGAGAAAACTATAAATAGTATACATATGTTTCGGTATGCGAGGGGCTTGGAGGAAATTTCAGCAGCCGTTAAAGATAGTCCCTTATTTACCACGAATAGCGGGAACGCTTTTAGTCCCTCTTATTTATCTCAATATCTTACAAAGACAATTATGCAATCACAGCTACCGTTACTAGCTGGAAGATCTTCGTTAATTGGTCCTCATACTTTAAGGCATGCATTTGCCATTATCTCTTATTTGAGCAAGGTGGACATATACGCAATTATGAGAAGTCTCGGGCACGAGAAGATTGAGACAACTGTAATTTACCTACAAAAGGTTATGGAGAGGGAGCAACACGCTATTTATTCTTGGGATGAGAAAATATTTGGGGATTATATATAATAGAAAGAATTAGTTTAGATAACTTATTTTCAGATCGTGTTGCTGGATTCAACCATAAGTTTTTGAGATGATTTTCAACCATCACGAGAAGTATGTTATAAAAAAGTAAGACATGTCAAAATATTCATTTTTTTTATAATGCTCTATTCTAATTGATGACTAATATGTTAAATTTAAACAAACGAATCTTATTTATGGAGGTGTTTTTGACCTTGTTGACATTGAAAAGGAATTTTTTCCTTTACGGTTTTATTAATGTTTTGTTTTTTACTTTAATTTACTTTGTCTGTATTAAACCGATGATCTTCAATTTAACTAATCCAGGTTCATTTCCTCTTGGCTCTATTACAATTCAAATGTTCGGAATGATTTGTCTTTCTGCCCTCATTGCATTTGGAATTAGGTCCCTGATTAAATTTAATTCTTCTAGTGACACA
The DNA here is from genome assembly GCF_030733525.1 of Bacillus sp. MMSF_3328. NCBI lineage: Bacteria > Bacillati > Bacillota > Bacilli > Caryophanales > Bacillaceae > Bacillus > Bacillus sp. MMSF_3328. The sequence continues at coordinate 52,137 of NZ_JASHIV010000013.1, forward strand.
CGCAGAGAAACTCAAAGTTATGTATTAAGTGCTCTTTTAGTATTATTTTGCTTCATCTTGGTAATATACAGTAGATAAATAAAAAGAAGGCTGCCCTCGAAATGGCAAGCCTTCTTTTTATTATTTAATTGTAACTTCACCAAACCAAAATTCGGCATCGTTTACTGCTGCAGTAATTTTAGATCCTTGATATGCCTGATTAGCTGCTAACCCTAAGGCAGTTAGTGCTGCAATTACCCAACCAAGAGGGCCACTAGCAGTAGCCACTGCAATCGCTGTGCCTGTCATGGTACCGAGACCAGCTGCTGCGAGTGCATTTTGTGCATCTACTATTGAATTAACTGAAGTTCTGAAATTATATATTTCTGTTTTATTGTTAGGAGTTTTTGTCGGATTTTTTGAACTGCCTGGGATTTGAAGAACCCATACATCCCCAGAGTACTGATAATACTTGTATTTTCCAGTATAATCCGCTTTTGATGAAATTAAAGATGCAGCATTTACAGAAGCAAAAGAATTTAATTGACCTGCATTTTGAGTTAAGCTTACATTTACATTTTTGTCTTTCTTTTGTAGGGATTCTGTTACGTTCTCAGTTGAGATAATATTTCCATCGGCATCTAAAGTGTCTACAATTAATTCTGAAGTCTTTTTGTTAAATGTTGAACGGTAGGATCCTGATGAATCATTTGTTTCGACCACTCGTTGAGTTAAAGAATCTTCAACAACTTTTACATCGACTTCTTCTCCACTTACCCCTACTGTTTGTGTTTTTCCTACTTCTGCAGCTTGAGATACACCAGGTGCAACAGTTGCAAAAAGCATTGCTAGCATAACCGTGAAGATTAATCCTTTAGATAGTTTTTTTAACATTCTCTTTTCCCCTCTCTTTTTTAAGTCTTTTCCATTCTATCACTATTAATCCAGTTATTACCTAAATTATAACCTTAGGAATATGGTGAGAGTAATAGGGAGGAAAATGAAGCATTCTATCTAAAAAGTCCTCTTAATGAATATTTTTGTAGTGAGAAAGATAGCTCTCTCATATTGGGAAAAATCTCTGTACTTTTTTTATGAAACAGTTAAAATATCTATTTAACAAAATTAATTTCAAAAAAATTATGACTAAAATGACCGGTTATGTAAAAAAATGTTGGGAAACTTACAATTTACCTTTTATATAGTTTCTTTTTATGATAAGGATTCTAATAATAGCCCTGTCTACATTTTCCCTTTAACATTTGGAAAAGCACCCAACCTCCATTGGTTCCACTGATTCTTCTTTTCTGCTCTTCCAGGCGCTATGCAATAATCGTTTATTACTGTTTCCTCGCCAATATAGTTTATAGGCAAATCTTCTTTATATGTACGAACGTAATTAGCGATAAAAGAACGTGCTGCAGTTATCCCCCCGAGGTCCAATTTTAATAACTCCGCTTTTCCTTGATAATGTTTTCTCACTTGGTACGGCCTACTCGTCTTACTTCCTGTTATGGTGAAGTAAAGCTCATCTTCTTTATTTACATGACTGATGATTGCTTTTGGCATGCCTGAAGAACGTCGCTTTGATTGAAAATTGCTTTTTAGCTCAACGAAATTTTGAATAAGGTATTTGTTAATCTCATCATCAGTTTGTACAGCAGCAAGTGCATGGAAAACTTGATCCCAAGAAATACGAATGACTTCAACTTCTCCATTCGTAAGCAATTTCTTATGGGCAGAGATCTGCCCTTCATCCAGAGTCCCTCTAATTTTAAATTCAAAAAGAAGGTTGAAATTCTTGCCGCAAACCCATGCATCCGGAATCGATCCAGAATTATCTTCTAACTCCGAGTGTGCAAGAGCGCTTTTATAGGGAGCCACGCCGATAACATATTCGTATTGCTTAGAGGGTTCCGGGCAATGCTTTTTACGGATATGAATGGATGCATTCTCAAATTGAAAGCTTGTAGACTCGTGAGGGATAATTTTATTTATAAATTGCTGCAGGATTAGCTGCTCCTTATAATTCAAAATGTTCAACAGGATGTTAGTATAATGGTCCTCTTCTTGCCCTTGGTATTGAAATATGTTCATGTTTTCTCTCTACCCTCCACTGTTAGGTTTTCCATAAATAAAAGGCCACTTTCTAGTGACCTCAGTTACTCAAACTAACGATTTATGCTTACTACATTATTGCCAACGTCCATCCCGTCTTTCCAAAGGATAATTGGCTATTTCAAATCGTTTAAAGTTTACTACCTCTCTGGAATCCAACCCAATTTCTTTTACTATAGCTCGAACTGGTCCAAAGGCTGCACCGTTTTTAATGGTTACCTTTGAAGGCAATTTGACTGTATACTCTTCAACTTTAGCCTGATCACTTCCGTTTGTAAGTACAATCTTTTTCCCGCCATAAGAAAGTTCTAGGCCGCCTTTTGCTACATTAACCCCTGGTGCATCCCTAAAGACATTTGCAAGATTAACTATTACTTCATCCCCTTTTGGAAAAGGATAATCAATTCTTTCGGGTATTCCACCTAACTTATTTACTTTAACAGAATCATTTCTGTAAGTTACAAAATCCTCCATATATACATGTATATCAATTAAAAACTTCCCTTTTTCGGCCGGTTGAGAAGGCATTACTTCATAAGCAGAGCTAACTTTCAAACCTGGGCTATGTAGATCGGTATTTTTAAATGCTATTCCATTGTAAGAAATTATTTCTACGTGGGGGTAATCACGGTACCATCCGCTATATCTGGAAGTTGCAAACTCTTGCCAATCCTTAAAGTGTGTCAAAGGATCTTTTGTATATTTTCCCCAGCGTTCGTCATGTAGCTGGTCGTAATACAATTTCATTTCATCAATAACCTCTACGTGCGGAGTAGGTTTTAATTGGCGTTTTATAGCTGTTTTTTCTCCATACACCTGTTTTAATTCATCTAACGACATTTTGCGGTAGTCAGTTTCTAGAACATTTGGCTTTCCTGTTTCAAATACTTTCAAAGTCCGGTAGATGAACCTCGCTGTCTCAGCTCGTGTTCCCACCATTTTTCCAATAAACTTTTTGCTTTCCTTGTGATCTTCCATGATTCCGTAAGCAGCCATTTTTTTAACGGAGTCGATTGCATATGCACCGATGATTTTCGTGTCCTGGAAGCTCAATGCTGCCGTTTTAGGATAGTTCCCCTTGTATTTCATTGCTCTGTCTAACATAACGGCCATATCTTCCCTGGTGACGCCAAGGCCGCCTCTGAAGGTGCCATCAGCAAATCCTTTAATAATTCCTACCTTAGCTGCCCGGCTCACACCATCATATAAACTACTGTTTTTAGGAACATCTTTAAAATTTGAGCCCGCAGCCGGCAGGTTTAATGCCCTGGATACAAAAGTTGCAAATTCGGCTCTGGTTACAGATTTCTCAGGTCGAAAAGTACCATCAGCAAACCCTTTAATGACATCCTTTTCGACTAAACTGAGGATTTCATTTTTTGCATAATAGTTGTTTCCAACATCTTTAAAGGTGGCCGCGGCCGCTGCAGATAAGCCAAAACCTAACATAGCACTAATTACGAAAAACATTGTGAATATGGCAATTAATTTTTTCATATCTTATCCTTTCTAAAGCTATGTCTGGAAGTATGTATTTAACCACTCTTTACCTCTTTAATTCATTTGAAAGATAGCTGGATCCTAATCCTAAAATAACCAACAGGGATATGGTTATTACTCCACCAGCCTTCATAATGGGTTCCTTCCATTCTATTTTTCAGGTGTTCCTTATGCTAATTGTACTAAATTCCATTATTATCCGGAAGTAACTATGATGTTCCTATCTCGGGAGGAATTCTATGTATTTGTTAGATTTTATGTACATCTCAGTCGATTGTCTATCAGCAGAGTACTTATTTTTGCGTAAGCTCCCAAAAGCTAAGATTTCTCTCCCTACCAGGTCCTTATCTTTATAGGTGAAATGTTTAAAATACTTTTGGAAAATCACAAGTGAAAAATAGCTATCTTTGGTGGAGAAATTTATATAAATGACTTTATCTCTTCGTATAACTTTCTCTACTGTACCATGAACAAAATAAGGTAAGTTTTGATTGAGTTCACCTGTCCAGAGTGCTCTGTGAGCATTATTGTGATCACGGATAAGATAGGATATTGGAACCTTATTGCCTTTAATGGATATTTGAATACTGGCCAGTACATCAGGATCATGTCCCAAAAATAATTTCTTAACTGCTTTTAAAGTGGTAATGGATTGCGGTGTTTCGGTCTCATTCTTGACCTTTACTTTCTTTTCCTTTTTTTCTTCTTTTTCCTCCCTTTCAATTACTCTAGCTTCATAATCCGGATCTATAGAATTTAGATTTATGCGGATGACGATTTCTTCTATCCCGCTGCCTTTTAAGATTGATTGGTATTCGGTGACTTTTGCGACAGCATCTTCAAAGGATAGTTTTTGAAAAAATCCACAGGTGTTTTTATGAACTGAGTCTCCCTTCCCGCTTGTTTTAAAATGAGGCCGAGTTTGTTCAGTTGGAGCTACGAAAATAACAGGAGCACGGCAGTCTATACAAAAAATAGCTGCATGATTCTGAGGAGCAAACTCATTAGCAGTGACTACTTTCCCATCTGGAAGTAAAGCGGAATGCATAGTCGAATCTCTCCTTTCAAATTATATCCAGGTTTCAATAATTACTGGGTCATCAAATGGATTTCGCTCAAGTTTATTCATATATGAAGGAATCACTAATTTAATCTCTTGATAAGAATCTCTGGTTATAAAGTACTTTGTCGGTTGGGTGAGATCATATAAGCGGGCCACATACTTTCCTGGATAGTCTAAAGGATTTTTGTATATAACGATAAAAGGAAATTTGCAGCTCAAGAACATAAATGGCTCAAAACATAATAACTCCATACTTAGTACTCCCTTCGCAGTCTGACTACGATTGCTGCCCGGGTGCAGTTGTATCATTAAATATGGAATGACTGCTTTCGCAAACTTCATTACAATATAGTACTTCCACGTCAAAATCCTCTAAGCAAACAAACAAAGTCCCACACCCTATACATTGCTTTTTAACAAAGTCCATATTAAATCTCCTCCCTATTATTAGCTGGCTTTTGAATAAAGGTTCTTGCTGCATACACTTCTGGTAGAAGCGGTCTCTTCTTCTTTGGCTGGTGTGCTTAAGGCGTTGAGTCCAGCTTTGATAGCTCCGCTGGCGCCAAATCCTTCTTGAAAGGTAATAATGGTACCTGACGTTTTACAGAGTTCTTTGACTACATCCATAGTGACATGACCACAGGCGCCTAGATTAATCACGACACAATCTGCTTTCTTGATAATTGGCCGGAAGTCTTTCTTTGTGGCACCGTTTCTTGTTTTACCGCAATGGAACAGTATTTCACAGCCATATTTACTTCCAATTCTCTTAAAGGTATTCTCCTGGCTGCCTCCAATTATCGCGATTGTATATTTTCTCATGTTAAAAACCCCCAATGTATTTATTATCATTTATAATATAACATTATATTTATAAACTCAACAAATAATTGGAAATTTTATTTAAATATGTTGAAGCCAGCCATACATTAATCCCTTTGCAACCGCTCCTCTAATCGTTTTTGAGCCGGTTTTTTTAATAATACCTTTAATGTGGACGGATACTGTCGACTGGTTTATGGAAAGAGATTCTGCAATTTCTTGATTGGTCATATCTTTTGCAGTTAGTTGAAATATTTCCCACTCGCGTCTAGTTAAACCTGGCAGCTGCTGCTTTTCACGTTTATCAAAAGAAGGCATTATATCGTATTCCTTAACAATCATGGCGTCAAAATACATTCCACCTTCTCTAACGAACTTAATTCCATTACGCAATATATCAAGAGGTGAATCGTATCCAACAATTCCCTTCACGCCCTTTTTTAGAAGCTCTCCATTGATATTCCTAGCTTCTTTTCTTACAATGCATAAAACAGGCAGGGAAACTATTGCGCAAGCAGCCAATAGGTCATTCATTTCATTCTCGAATTCTAATGGTAAGAAGATTGCCAGGTTCCATTTATCGTAGTAATTATGTATTAATTTGTATGTGGTATCTAAATTACCGTCTACAATTAGAGCTTTGGGAAAAGCGAGCTCCAATAACCCTTTAAATTTTGTTTGATGCTCAGTGTTATCGCCGATTAGTAAAATGTTCATAGCCATGTCCTTTCTGATGAAAAAAAACACCCCTATAAAGCACATAAGGTTATGTGCTTTATAGGGGTACTCCCTTGAAGTAATTTTATGTTTTATTAGGCGAGTGCCTAAATTAAAGGAAATAGAAAAGGTACTACAAAAGAAAAAATCATCATCATGATTGAAACAGTCAGTAAGTTTTTTGACCACCGGTGGAAATCTGGATGTTCAATTAATCGAAAGCCAAAGCGGAACAAAAAGCTGGCTGCGATTCCTACCAAGCCTATAAAAACAGTAGAGTAGGATAATATTGAAATGACCTGATTAAGAAGGAGATCTACATCATTTGCCGAACGTATAGATAAAATAAGGATCGGCAATCCTCTCAATACAAGCATAACAATAAAAGAATAAAGCATGGTACCCTGGCCAAACTTTTGCCATTGGGCATTCTTAAATAATAGGGACATGATCATAACAACGGTCCCAACAATAAACAATGCGGTTATTAGGGTGACACCCCAGCTGTAAACAGGAGTTATCAATTCTTTGAAGGTACTTGTAATGCCGCTAAACAAGCTTTCTGAAGAGACTGGTTTAATCTCTCGATTTTCTTCCTTAGAAGGCATAAATGGCAAAGGTGCGGAAGCGTTTGCTTGCAATGGTACCAATAGCAGAATCAAAAATGTCAGACACACAAAGATCCGTCTCATCTTCCTTCTGCAACCCTTCTGGTCCTTCTTGAATTATCAAATAAAGTCATTTGAACTGTGCTCATCTTATGATCCCAATGCATTTCACCTTCAACACATGGAATAGATACCTCATATCGATATTCTTCCTTTGCTTCATTATATACAGTAAAAGCCATAGGATACCATTGTTCTTTTGTCCTCGGTGCTATAATTGGTAATTCAAGAGTTTCTAAGAGTTCATCAGCTGTGATTTTCAAATGTGCCTCAACTACTGCCACGTTGAAATTGTGACCTCTGATCTCGATGTTAGATATGTATAATGCAAATGGCATCAATATGCCAAAAGGTTCACGAAAGGCATCGTGCGTATTCGTCGGTTTTTGAGGGCAATCAATCTTTATAGATAGGTCAGCCTCCGGAGAGATACGCCCTTGAGCATTGACAGTGAAGTTTAGTATAAAATTAGTACGGCATTTCTCAATAAGTGGCCGTATATATTGCTTTTCAATAGCTTTCAATTGACTCTCTATCGTCATCAAATAATCTTCTGAAAGAATCATAGATTTAGCGCCTCTGAAGCGTACTAGAATCATTCCATTCTTTTTCCGATATTCAACTTCCAAAGACTTGAACCATATCCCCTTCACTCTCACGGCATGAATTAGTTGTGAAAAATCATTACCATCTAACTCAACAAATTTTGATTGCATATGGTGTTTACCTCCCTAATATAAGGTAATGATACACATTACCTACATATATTTCAATAACTTATCAAATATTGTCATAACATGAATTTTTTTCTTTATATTATAGTTTTTTAGACCTATAAAAATACAATTTTTACCTTGAAATTTAGTAAAATAGATGGGAGGGAATCACTCGATTCTCCCCCAATATATTAAGCGTCAAGCAATTTCTTCATGGAGAATATCCGTGAATTCATCATCTAAAATGATAAATTCAGTGGAACGCTGCTGAAGAATCTCAATTGCTATCACATCAATGCTCTGATCGTTAGATCGATCTACCAACAATGACAAGATATCTCCTTTAGAAAAGGCTCCAAATTTGTTTGCATCCACCCAGGTTCTAGAGGTTCCATCAGAAACATGAAGGTGACCTTGCTCTTCACCCACGACTTCGATTACCCATAATTGTTCTCCCACCGTGTGTTCAGCTATTTTAGATGATGCCTTTGCGGAGAGTTGTGGTGTAACAGCAACCGGCTCAGATTCTTCCATCCAAGATTCCATTCTAAGTACGTCATCTTCATGATTGAATGCAGCTGATATTTCCAGTTCCTGCTCCATAGGACAATCTTGATCGGTAAGTGATTCAGCAAATTCGAGAAAATAAGCGACCTGTTCCGGTTCTGGAACTGATTCTTTGTAATCCCACTCAAGCTCTCCTTCAATGATTGGTGTGGAGTTTATAACCTGTGGCATTCCCCATAAAGGGATCTCTTCTCTTTCCTGTTCACCTACTAGATGATTCATCTGAATCTTCCATGACCAATAACAATCTAATATTGTAACCAGGATAAAAAATAAACATATAGAGAATTGTTCTATTAACCCTAACAATGTATTGAAACCTCCTAAAGTTTTCTCTCGATTCTTATAAAAATAAGTCAAATGCAAGTTGACCATCCGATGTAATCGGCTTCTTAGACTTTTTCTTAGACTTACTTTTACTATCAATCGTAATTATTTTTACCGCTGCAGCTGCTTCAGTATCTGAGGACTCTCTCCGCTCTACATTATGAATAGCCAGTTGGGGTTTTGATAGGTGATATAATATGGCCCCATCAGCCACAAACTTTCTATCAAATCCAAAGGCATGTATTAAATCAATCTCAAGGATTCCATTATTAACGGCAAAGCCAGAAACAAGGCCGGCTTGAATGTTTTTAACAAGTTGTTCTTTCTCCCTAATCATTGCAGTTTTAGTGGTTTGACCAGAGATTTCAATCTCCACCCAGCGTACAAACTGTTCAAGTATCGTTGGATTCTGTTTTTTCTTTCCAATGCCCGCTAAAATCTCTCTTGCACGATCAGAAGTGTGATTGATCCAGTCTTCAGCAGAACCTTTTAGTATGCCTCCGCCCTTCTTCACACTTTCAATGAGCATGGATTGAAGGTCTCCTTCATCACCCAGCATGGCAGACAAACCATCAGATGATAGTTCACCATTTATGGCTGCAGTTGCGCGATTTTTCATAGCGATGATCTGCGCCATCTTTTCCTGGAAGGAATTTTCGTAGGCGAGATAGAAAAGTCGGCACTCTTCAGTCTGGCCAATTCTCCAGCTCCTTTTCGCACTTTGATTAATCGTAAACAGACTCCAAGAAAACTGATAATAAATCAGCGTAGGACAACATAATAAATCCAATCCCACTTTCACTAATTCTTGGCTAACAATACAGACATCGTAACCTTCGTCTTCTATTTTTTGTTTCAGCCATTCGCTCCTTGTATTAGTTGCAGTGGTGTTTGTATCAAGAATACATACCTTTGCTCCAATTTCCTCGAGCTTTTGCATTAATCGAGGCCGAATGTCCCGCTCAGAAACTGAAGAGCCTGTATCCCGAACATAAACAATGGATTTGCGGCCCTCAGCCATTTCTCCCTCAATGATTTCTTGTAATTTCTTTTCTTTTGGAAGCGTACAATTTGTGTCTAGATGAGTCGCTTCCCATACTAAATCCCGCTGTCCAGTAGCTGTTTTCATAGTGGCATCTGGAAAGGTAAATGGGTTGTCAGGGTAAGCAATGCCATAATCAGTCATTGGCATATAAAGCTTATGGCCATCATCCCATGTGTCTATAGCATGTTCAAAAGCGGAAATCATTCCTCTGTAATTGGATTCAAGCTCTTCCGATAACGGAACAAAAATGGTAGGGGTGTCAACCAGCTCCACTGGATCAGGCCATACATCTTTCAACCGAACATTAATTACATTTTGAACCATGTACCGTCCGAAAATGAATGGTGATATTCCGGGTAGAACCTTTTTGGTTGTCCTATGATTTCCGCCCCGAGAATTTGTATTTGTGTATTCAGCAGAGCTCTCTTTAGGTGTATACGTGGTTTCCTCGATATTCCCATATTCTTCATTAAACCGGCTGACTTCCTCGTATTTGTACCCACTGGCAACCATATCTCTCGGGAATAAGCGCCAAAGCAGATAATAGACATCTTCCGCCTTTCCTCCGAAGAGCGTCCCAGTTCCGGCAACCACTTTTTTGGATGCTTTTGCTAAGGATCCCAATGAATTTCCTTGGGCGGTCATGCCACCTTTTAATTCATGAACTTCATCAACTAGAGTTATGTCAAAGAAATTCTTCATTCTTCTACGGATGTACTCAATGGCTGCCAACCTTCTAGGCATTCCTACCACTTTTTTATAATCCGGCACCTCAGACTGTATTTGTCTTAAGAGACGTGGATTTTCTTGGTGAATGGCATGAATAATACGGGTTTCTAACTTAGCCCATTCGGCAAAACAACCAAATTTAGTCGGTGCTTTTTTAGTCCACAAAGACTCACCACAATGAAAGCAAAAAGCATTAGCGGGTTTTACGCTATTGGATAATCTTCTTGATTGGCCAAATTCGCTAGGAGTCATATTATGAGTCTCTTTTACTTCTAGCTCATTGCCTTCCTCATCTATATCAGTTGAGATGCTTTCGACAGTCTGATGAGGTTTCCCGCACTTTGGACAATAATATCCATAACGATAAGAAGTTAAATCTTCATCCAGCCGCTGCTGCGCGGTATTCTTGCTGACAAAATGGACGGCAGGAACTGACCTGGCATCTCCTCGCATCGTCGTAAAGGAAATGACAAAGAATGTTGGTTTGACAGGCTTGGGCTTTCCTTGCTGTATCCATTTATTATGGTAAGCGATTAATTGCTCTGTTTTATTTATGACGTAAACATCCGCTTCCGGTAGAAGGGACTTTATCTCTTCTGGCCACTTTTTGGTAAGGCTAGGAGGACACATTAAACATACATGGTAACCACTCTTATTTTTGGCTGCATGGTAACCATCAGCTATAGCGGTCATTAGCCGGCTTTTCCCAGTAGACATCTCTCCCTGAATAATGACAGCCTTCTGGGTACGTAATCTTTTTGATACGGCTGTAGCTGCATGTGCTTGTACAGGAAAGAGTTGTTGCGGGTATTGTTCAAAATGTTCTAGTGCCTCATCAGTTAATGGATTGTGTTCAGGTTCTATAGTTTCAGACAATTTTTTGACCATTGCCTCATTGTTTTCGAGTAGATACTTAGGTAGATCCTTGATTTGCTCTATATGGCTTCCATCTCCATGTTTAGGAAACTGAATCAACCGCTCTTTTAATAACCTTTCAATGAAGAGATCTGCTTCCTCCTCGGTTAAGTTAATCGAGAAAAGGAATAAACCGTTTGGAAACAATTCATTGTCTTTATATAATTGATGTTCCTCCAGGTGGCCTGTACGGATAAGTTCAGAGAGAACGATGTCTTCCCATTCCGGGAGGATATACAAGCCAAAAGAAGGCCCACCAAGCAGCTGAGCAATATCACGAGCAGGTTTCCCATCGAACGAAAGAACATATTTACTATTGTTCAATACATCTTCATGAACGATGGCCAGGGCTTTTCGGTTCTGACTGAGCGTCATCGCGAATTTTTGATATTTGCCCTTCTCCGCAAACAGAGCTTTTTCACTCTTGAATGAGTAACTGGTCAATTCCTTAGTCCCGTAACCAAATTTAAGGCCTCCATGTATTCCAATATCAATAGCGCCCTTTAAGGACTGCAATGCAGAGTCGCTTCCACTTACAATGGTAAAGAGAAGCTTATCTTCATGCCGGCCGCTTTCTTCAAACGCCAGGGCATAACAGAATACTTCATGCCATGCTTGTTTTAAATACACCTGGAATAATTTTGGGTTATCTTCTGTCTCTTTTAAAAAGTTCATCACTGGACTCCTTTCAATAAAAAAAGCAATTCACCATCTGATACTACCAATTTTGTAGTACATCAATTAGTTGAATTGCTTCCGCCTCATCTTTTGCGAAGCCGATCGAGTCGGCTACACAGACCTTTATTAAGTTTTCACTTGGATTCAATGGATCCTTTCCGAGAAAGACTACCTGGGCCTCCTTAGCTTCAGGCTGAGATTGGGCAGTCATTCTTTTCCCCTTCTCCAGCAGCTAGGGCCTGGCTTTTTTCTGCCACTCTTTCAAAGTCCTCAATTAGAAGGTTAGCTGTCTTTTGCATGATCTCTCCATATTTCATGAGAGATTCCCCTCCATCTTTAGACCATCCGTTAACATACTCAAATGAGTAATCAGATGTGTCTAATCCAAAATAGGAGCATACGATAAATGCCACACCCTCCGCCACACATTCTCGCTCTGTGGCTGTAGTACCATTAATATTCCGATGTACTCTGCTATGAACAAGCTCATGGACACCAGTTTTAGCCCGATGATTGATTGAGAGTTTAGAATCAACCACTATGGCATGATTGGTTATGCTATAGTAGCCATTTGCTCCGTCCGCATGTTTGATTGTAACGGGACAATCATCTTCTTTAGCCAGTTCTTTAACCCACTCAAAAATGTCTATCGCTTCCTGAGATTCTCCGTCTAATGTTAGCTGGATTCGATCTGCAGGCAATGGATCTCCTTCTGTTTGAGAAACATCAAATACAGGCACACCCAAAAAGCCTATTAGTTTAGTCTCTTCTTCTCCAGTCGTATCATCTTTGACTTTTTTAAATCGCGGGGCCAAAATCCTAAGGGATTTTTCCCCTTTCTTAACATTACGGCCCAACTCCTTCCAACGATTAAAAGAAGCGATGAATCGTGCTTCAGGCAATTGAATTCTAGCCAGCATGATGTTCCTAAAAGTATATTTAGGCATTAATGCTTGCATCTCCAATAGTGCTTTAAATCTCTCGGGGTTGTATGTAAAATTCTTTACACCCTCATCAAGCGATTGAAGCAACTTCTCCACCTGCTCTTTTTTTTCATCGACTGTACGGCGTTTAAACGCGGCTTTCGTCATTTTTCTAACACCCTTTCCCAAAGTTTTTACTCCTTCTTAAGACAAAATAAAAAGGCCTTTGGGCAAATTGCTAAAAAGCAGCAGGAGATAAACAGTTGCTGCTCTTTTCACAATAGCGCCCAAAGGCCAGATAGTATTCGTCACCGCAAACACATAAAGTGTTGCAACATAAAAAGAAAGAAGAAAGTATGATTTAATTATAATGGAAAAGCATAGAAAAAACTACTAAACTTCGACAGATTCTAGTGGACTGCTTAATTGGTATCCAGGAATGGGATTAAAATTCACTCCTTTCTCATTAAACCCAAATTGAATGGACGTTTCCAGAAGGAATTCGGCATCGTCCTCGTTCATACAAAAACCTAATGTACGAACCTGGCTGGTGTGATGATCAATCACAACAATTTCAATGTTCTCTTCAGTAAATAAGAACCCAAATTCAAAAGTGAATAGTTTTTCTACTGCAGTATAATGTGCTACTTTTTCCATACTCTCTTCCCCTTTCAAAAACAAAAAAGCTCTTTGAAAGTCCTCACGAATAAACGTGTGGCTCCCAAAGAGCTTTGAATTCTAATTCTTAACCCGCTGACACAAGATGTGTCGCATCTAGGATTATTATATCGATTCACTAGAAAAAGGGCAATATTAAACTTTGCCGACTAAAAGATGTTCAGTTACAGGTAAGATAGGTCCGTATCCTAATGTATCTAAGATTTTATTATACCTAGCCAGTAACTCCACATCGTGGTCAGGCTGAGAGATTAAGGTCTTGGCTGCGGCAATGTATTTCTTAGCATATGCGTCCCAATCCCACGCCTCTCCCTTATATCCGGGATAAAGCCAATTATCAATCACCTTTCCTGCAGCTTGTTCAGTTTGTATGCCGGCCTGGCAAACCAGAAACGCCGCTGTGTTATAAACAAATTCTTCCTCAGGACCGAAATCATAAAAAGTTAAATTATAGTAATATGATTTCCCTGTTTCTTTTTGCCGTTTACTCAAGTATTCAAGCAATTCATCTTTACCCAAATCAAATTCACGCGTAATCCAAAATTGAGGATTGCTATTAAGCGTTTCTTTTTCGTTAAGGCAAAACTGACTATCGAACACAACCGCGCCATCATATTCAAATTTTCTTGGCTGAATAAGTTGAACGTGGTATCCTTCTTCCCTCCACACATCCAGAATGGACTGGATCTCATCCTGATCGATTAATTTAAGCTGAGTAACTTGCTCAATATAGAGAAGATATTCCAACAGTAACTTTCTACATTCAAATGTAAGTGATCCAGTGGAATACTCTATTTCTTCTGCACGATCAAATGACTCATACTCATTTGTTTTCTTTGCTTGAATTCCATCATTCGAACAAGTACTTTCAAACAAAGAATACTGGTTAGAGCTTCTTCTCACATTATCTAATCTCTTCCTGCTTTGTTTAGCTTGAACTCGTTTAGTAGATTCTCTGTAACGAGCATCGTTGCGAATCGACATTAACAGCTTTTTGTATTCATATAGATGGTGCGCAGCAGAATTCCCCTTTTGAATTTCTTCCTGGAGCATTTTGTCCTCCTTTACGAAGGTACAAACCCAGCAGCCATTACGGCCGCCCCCACAGGAACCCTGTTGGCCGTCCGTTTTCAATGAACATTCATATACTCCCTCTGGGTAAAACTCTTCTAATTTTGACAGAGGCATCCCCCACGGCAGCGTCTCAAAATCAAACAAGTAAGCCCAAAGAGCGGAGCCGTCAATAAACCTTATGGGGTAATAAGCACAGACTCGATCATACCTGCTATGTTTTCCAAACTTCTCTCCGCTGCCAGAGAATTTATCCATTGAGTTTTTCCGTTGGATGGATTCAGCATCTCTTGTTCCAAGAAATAAATAAACATCATGCTCATAATTCAAGCCGAATGTTAGAGTCTTTTGGATGTTTTTAATAGCCCTATCGATAGGTGCTTGTTTAAGCTTTCCTGTGCACCAGCGAAACCGTTTCGATTTCGGAACAACAGGAGGATTTCCTTTTCCCAGGACATTCCACCAGAACCGTTCCTTCATATCAGGAACTACTTTAATTACTTCAATAGGAAGTTCATCCTTCTTTGCTTGCTGTGCAACCAATTCCAAACTTGTAGAGATATAAGCACTCATAGCATCCATTTCAACCAATGTATCACTTGAAATGACAAATACCTTTTTGGTCCGCTGCTCTTTCGGAATGGTTAAAAGTGTTTCCCACACTAACAGCAGCATCAGAGTGGAATCCTTACCGAAGGACGTAGATAAAATGAATGGAATATCTGTTTTTAAATACAATTCTTTTATTTCCTTTTTGATCTCTTCAAACTGTTTATAAAAACTCATACAGATGCCCTTGAGGAAATGAGATTAATTTGTCCATTCCGCTCCGGGCTACCCTCCTTTATAGTAAAAAATAAAAAGGCCGGAACTAGAGTAATAGTCTCTTGTTTCCAGCCTTTAGGTCTCGGTTTGTATATTCAATTAGAATCCAAGGAAAGATGCCAACTAAGTGCAGCCCTCCTCGAATAAGACTAGTTAATATTCACGTGGTTTTTCTTTTTAAATAACTTCTGATAATCCGATATTTTTTAACTGATTGTAAGCCTTTTGTATATTCTCATATCCGTAGTAATCAATCGGTGCAATTTTATATGTACCGGTTTCATCTAAAAATGGATTAGTGATCTCGATTCCATTGAATTGGAATAGTGATTCCTGTTTATTGGATTCCCACACTTTTTTAAGTTCCTGTGTAAGAGGAGTTTGTCTCATGACTGCATTCTGCCAGTCCATCAACTCAAGGCAATGCTCCTCAAAATCTTGAAATGGATATCCCTCATTCAATACTTCATCCCAATTGTCTTGTAGCTCAGAAGCTGCCTGGATAAATTCCCGCAGTTTCAATCTGGCTGTAAGCCTACCTCTTCTTAGAGAATCTTTAAACCATTTTTCATCGGATACCTTTTGAAAGATTTTAAGAGTCATTTCGATACCAATAAAATCTTCTAGCTGGTCCCAATCAGTGGTTTCCCAAAGTAAGATGTCAATTAAATCTCCTTCATAGTTGAATGGATCCGGTAAGCTAAAGCCAACAATTGAATCTTCACTGACTACGATTGTTTTAAGTTTCCCACCATATTGAACATTAATCTGCAGGACCATGCAGCCACTACCTGCGTTCAAAGTATTCATTTGGATTGCTTTCATATGAATTCCTCCCATGTTTGCTGTTTATGACAATAAAAGTTGTAAACAACAAGTATGATTTTATAAGGCACGTCCGTTCTGCAGTTTGCTGGTACAGAAATAAAGTTGGAAACGCAGTTGCGATTTTTCTATTGCTTTAATTTAGAAAGCCTTGATAAGGCAGCATTCTAAAGTCTGCTTTTCCAACTTTTATATGCCATTTCCAACATTATTTGTTTTCTACAGATGTTCTCTGTTTTCTTAGACAAGTTTTTTAACTTTACCGCTCGGAAGTATTAATTTTACGGACACGTCTCGCTTCGTTTTAGACTTGGTGACAGAAGAATGTTCAGTCTTCTCTTCCGTTACTACCTTCGAGACGACCTCCATTCCCTGAACAGCATGGAGGGTATCCCCCTCACCAATAATTCCATTCACCGCTCCAGATGCCAGAAGTAATGCTAACTGGCCAGTTGCAATATTTATAATAGGGTTACCCCCTACTACTAATTGCCTTGGCTTGGTGCGTTCTATAAAGGCATGAAATCCTTTGTTATTTTGGATAGCAGAAATAAAGTCAGACTTACTTTCCAATTTTGTATAGAAAGTGGTTATTTCTATTTCTGCTGAAGGAACTTCCCAATTTTTTCTCCCAACCAACTGATCAAGGGGAGTTACATGTTTATTAATGTGTTCCTCTTGGTCCATCAATTGAAGAAAACTGAAGAGCTTATCATTCAATGATTTACTCGCGGACTCTTTCTTTTTCCCGATGAATACACATTGCTTATATTCTTCATATTCTTCGTGAGAAAACTTAGTGATGGCAATATCCTCAAATTGACTGGATAAGAATCTTGCTATCTTTTTGTCCGCAAATCGGTACGATGGAATGATGTAGACCATAATTCCATTAGGTGCTAGATACCTGGTGTTTCTGACGAGCTCCGTATATTCTTTTCGTTCGGATTTATTATCACCCACGCCTAGCATGGTATGGTCATAGGGAGGGTTTAGAAAAAGCAGACCAAAGACATTATGTGAAATGACCATGCTTTCTATAGGCGCCTGTATAACTGTATCCAGGTGCTTATTTGCTTCCGCTGCCCTTCCTTTATCCAATTCAACACCATAAGTACGAATCTCAATTTCCTCGTGCCCGTTTGTAAGCTGATCTAAAATAAGACCTTCTCCACAAGTAGGATCAAAAGCAGCTGTGTTATGGGGGAAAGATAAAAGTTTTCTTAAATACGCTCCCTGTAGATCGGGAGTACGGAAGTAACCGGCTTTTATCTTATTTCCAATATGACTCATGCGATTGCCCCTCCATTTCGAAGATCAATGGCAAGCACATTCATTCCATTTTTCAATGCTACATGAGCTAAATGTCGGGCAATCCATTTCTTTTGAAAATCCGTCAATGAAATAAATTGGCCGGCCTCGGTGACTCCAGTTAAAAAAACGGGCCCGAAGACAGGGTGATGACTAAATGGTTCATCATCCCATAGCATCATAAGATTGATATTTCCAGGTTCTTTTTCTGCCTCATCATTTACAACTAGATAAATGTTATGAGGAAGTGTTATATGCTCTTGAGTGACTCCAACAATTTGATAAATATCTTCTTGCGAAGTGACCTTATTACTTTTCCACTTGAAACTCCCGTTTTCTTTAACCAAAATGTCAATTGCTTGCATTTTCTGTTCCCTCCACATCAGATAAAAAAGAGCATCCAGGGTTAGTGGATACTCTTTTCTATTGTTCTATTTAGTTCTCGCTTTCCAATTTCTCAGAAAGGCAAATCATCATCAGAGATATGCTCTCCTTCAAAATATGGATCAGCATATGGATTATTATTACTATTTCTCCCTGAAGGAGTATTGTTACTCTCCGGCCTGCGCTGTTCCTGAGATTGATTATTTTTCTTGGAATCCAAGAATTGTACATATCTCGCGATTACTTCAGTCACATAGACCAGCTTACCATCCTGGCCTTCATACGTCCTTGTTTGGATAGAACCGTCTACACCTGCGAGGCTCCCCTTTTTTAAGAAATTTGCTACATTTTCTGCAGGGGTTCGCCAAACTACACAATTTATGTAATCGGTTTCCCTTTCTCCACTTTGATTCGTAAATGTACGATTTACCGCAAGTGTGAATGAAGCAACAGGTACACCATTTGGAGTGTAGCGAAGCACAGGATCCTTAGTGAGACGGCCAACAAGAGCTACCATATTCATTTTAATTTTCCTCCTCTGCCATTTTGGCAACAATTTTTAATAAATGTCTTCACCGAAGAAATAATGGAGTAGCTTCTTTGAAATCGACTTTCGCGTCTTTGCCGCTCCAAAATTCCAATGCTTGTCCCCTGTCATTTTCCACATAATACGCTCGTCCTCAAAGGAATTAATCATTTCTTCAACAATACTTTGCGCTTCAAATCTAGCAGCACTCTTAGAATTTTCTTTCAAGGAATAGATACGTTTTTTTCCATCTGGAGTACGAATCTCCATACGGTAATAACGACAATTAGCACTATCCCCCAACAATAATCCCTCATTAAATAATTCAGCTAATACTTTAGCCATGTAAAAAACACCCTTTCTCAAAGTTTTTCTTCGCTTATTTCTTCTTAAGAACGCAAAAAAGCCTTTGAGAATGCTTGGTTAATGAACATAGTTCAAAAAACACAAACAGCCCCAAAGGCTTAAATATTCGTTCACCGCACACATGAAATGTGGCAAAAATACATTAAAAGAAAATAAGACTCTTTTATTATAGCATTATTAAAAGTAACAATAAAGAATTATCTACCAATTTACTTATTCCAAAAGCTGCAACTGCAGCAGTATTCCTGAATCATGTAAGACCACCCCCATGAACCGTGAACCGTCTCACATTGATATATCTTTAATTTTGTAAAAAATAGAGTGTAAACTAACCCGAATTTGTCGAGATTGTCTACAATCTGAGAGCTAAACCCTTATGTAGTAAGGTTTTAGCTCTTTGTCTTCTTTATAATTATTGGAACATAAAAAATTTATAAACCTTTTAAAAGGCGAGCCAAACTACTATGATAATTTAATCGTTTTTATTAGTTCTTTTTGTTTCAGTTCTTCTTTCAATATTACTATTTCTCTTGGTACCTTCAGAGAAAGCATCGCGTCTGACTGTAGTTGTACCTCTGCCACCTAATGAAGGTGGCCTACCCTTTCCTTCACTGAAAGTGTGTATTTTTTTATTTGACATGCTTAATTACCTCCTCAATAACAAAATAAATTACAAAAATTAAAAAACCTATTGTTACTGATGTTAAACCTATATCGTAATATTTTGTTTTCTTATCTAGTATGGTTTTGTTCCCATCTATGGCTGTCTTATATGTTGCAGCTAGTTCAAGTTTAACAGTGGCAACTGGGTCCTGAGCAAAATCCAAATCGACTATATTCGAAAGATTAATCTGCTCGTAGTCTCCACTTTTTATAGCTCTTAAGAAGTAAATTATACCAACTGTAAACGATGTAAGAACAGAAAACCTTAATAAAATTGAATATATTAGATAGCCAGTATCATGAATAGGTAGTTTATTAGTTCCTAAATAAGTCAAATATGCAACTAATATTACTCCTCCAAAAGCCAACCCTATATTTGTCTTATTTTCATACTGGATAAAACGAGTTTGCTCTTCGGCATAAACTGTTTTTGCTGTGTCGAGAATTGCATCACAGGAATCACTTTGATATTGAGGTTCGTTATTATTAGGTACACTTTGTGCTGGTTGACTCATAGACACACCTACATTTTACATTTTTTCTTATATTATACTACATAGTTAAGTGCTTTAGAGACAGTGTACTTTCTGATGCTTAAAAAATTCGCTGCACTTTAATTTTTATTATGTTCTGTGGTAACCTTCTCTTTTATCCCTGCAATAAAAAAACAAGTAAATCAGAATGATTTACTTGTTTAAATTGAAATATCTTGATTACGCGAACCTTTTTAAACTAGCCTGGATCTGCTTATTGCGATGAAAGTTTACAGCCTTTTCTTCACTGCTCATGTCCATTACTACAAAGTCTAGGCGTATATCTAAAAGTTTTCTAAATGGAGAAACCATTGACTTAGGAATGAGGCCCTGTAATATCAGCTGTTCAAGTTTTGAAATATCAACCTTTCCATAAGAAACAATTAATTCCTCTCCCATTTCGTTAAGGATATTTTCTATATTCCAGGTAGGGCGATTGGAAAGTAAAGAAACACTACCATACGGAGTTGTAACCTTGTATTTTTCTTTAAGAACCGGGCATTGTTCAGCAGCTTTCTTAAAGTGTTCATATTCTTCTGCATAGGCTTTGAAAGTTACTGTATTATCCCGGATCTCTGTTACAAGTTCCTCGATGCTCTGACCTCCAAATAAATAGTCATGTGTCCTTATTTGTCTTTTGCCATGCTTATTTAGCGTGGGGCGCAAATAATACGTGTCTGGATTCTGATAAGGGGTCAAAAGGTGGTGTACATTACAACCTTCCTCATTAGCCTCTTTTATTTTTTTAACATCTAGTTGGATAGCTTTCGCTGCAATGTTTGGCTGTACATAACAAAGTAATTCTTCGATCAAACCAGCATGGTTGGTTTGCCATACATTTTTACGTACAAACTTTGCTACATAGTTTATTTCTTTAAATTCGTGTCTTTTTCCCTCATAGTGATAAAGCATTCCCCTGAGGGCTTCTTTTGATTGGTCTAAGAAGGTCTCCTGCTGCTTTAATTTTTGATAAGTTCCCGACTCAATTAGGTTGATAAATGCTGCTGCCGCGGAACCAGAAAGATTGCACTCTTCTTTCTCTGCTCTTTTCATGACACCTGCACTCCTTCCTCTTTTTCCATAAAAGAAAAGAGATTAAAATCTTGCGGTTTAAACATATCAACCACAGATTTAATCTCATACATTACTCTCGCAAGGTCAGCGCGTTTTATGAGGCGGTTTTTAACTTGCAATATAACCTGCCCTGTAGGCATTATGACAATGCCAATACCTTGATTCTCAAAAAGCCCATAAACGGAACCTTTCTTATATTTAGCTTTAGCAGCTGTTTTGACTAACTCACTTTGACTTTTATCTGTTTGAAGAGTGTATTCAACGCCGCTAATGGTGGGGGAAAAACAACCCAAAGCATGATCGAATAAGTACTGAAAAGAGTCGGGGTTCCCATTATAATAAGCTCTGTAACCCTGAGACTCTCTGCCTACTACAGAAAAAGGTTGTATGATAAACCGATATTTCTCTCCTTGATAGACAACTTTATGATCCCTGTGAATGGTAAAGTTGAGGGGTTCAAGCATTGGGAAAAGCTCTTGTTCTTTTTCTTTAATAAAAAAGCTCACTTTAAACATGATCCGTCACCCATCCTTTTACAAATGAATACTTCAAATTCTTCTTCCAAAGTAAATGATGACAACAATCTTTTCTTACTCTCCTGGTTGGTTGGTTTGGCTGATGCTGCATTTTAAACACCCTTTCTCAAAGCTTTTTACTTTTTCCTTTAGAAGAAAAACAAAAAAAGCCTTTGAGCATGTTTGGCTTCATAGCAATAGCTATGTTCTCAAACAGCCCAAAGGCTTTATGTATGTTTTACACCGCAAATCCTATCAAAAATGGATTGCAAAAGAAATTTAAAGGAAAAAGTATAGTTAAAGAATAACAAAAATTTCCCTTTATCTCAATTTCTTTTTACATTCATATGTGAAGATCGCAGATGGTTCGTATTCAGATTTTTGTATTAGAGTGTCCATATCTTCTTTGCTCAACTTAATGGAAATATCACCGTTCGGAATTTTGTGGGTATAAAGAGGAGCTTTTTCTAATGGAGTCTCAAGAATCTTTGAATATAAGGGTTTGATCTGTTTTCGTATACCTGACCCAATACTTTGAAATGTTTTCTGAGTGATGCCTGCAAACAAAAAGAGGTCACTTTTCCCGTTTTCTTCAACTATATTCTTGGTTCGAATATAGTAATAAAACGTGTAGGTATTGACTGAGGGTTCTTCATTTGTTTTTCTATACTTGGAACGATAAATACTCAAAATTAACCCACCTTCTTTTTATAAATAGAAACCTTGAAGCTGGTTATCTATCGCAACCTATCAAACAGAAAAAATTCTCTTTTTTTGGTAACAGCTTAATATTATTATATATATTTTTGTATGGTAAACAAGGGAACGTTTGTTCTTGAAAAGGGGAATAAATACTCAACAAAGTAAAAAAAATACAGTATTAATACAAAACCTCGTAGGATATTTTTCCTACGAGGTAAGGATCTTAAAACCTTCGGTGGTAATCTTTAGAGTCATATATGCTGCCAAATATCTCAATAATGTATGTTCCTTTTGATTGGACATAAGGATTATTTTCTGGATGATAACCAGTAAATTCAAAGAGATATTCGCCGTCGGCGATGTTTATAAAATCCTCTCTCCATAGCTCCGCTCTCCAGGTATATTCATACTGATTTTGGCCAATTAAATTAAAAGCAGAACTTGGGATAGAGATTTCCCCTATTTTCCCTCCAAAATTCACTTTTCCCTCTACTCGTTGAGCGGGAGTCGTCTTTAACTCAATAATAAACTTTTCACCTGCATGGAACATGTTAACATCAGCTTCATAGCCTTTCCCCATCCAGTATTGTTTCCAGTCATCCGTGTGAGTAACCAATGGTGTCAAATTAGCAATATTGACATAGATTCTCTCGGTTTTACTTGAAGAGGCGCCGAGATTATCTCTTACCGTTAAAGTGACATCGTAATAATCCTTTTGAGCAACAAATGTAGGGTATTTTTCTGTTGTCCAATAAGTCGAACTATCTTTCCCTCGGATCTGCCATTGGTAGGTTACGATTGTTCCATCTAAATCATAACTGCCATCAGGATTAAGTGTAAGTTCTTCTCCTAAGAATGGTTTAAATGGTTCCCATACAAATAAAGAAACTGGCGGTTTATTGGCTGGCTTCGGTGTAACAATGATCTCCTTATAAGCAGGCTGCTTTGATTTTAAATTTGTATCATCCCACACGTTTAAGGTGACTTTGTATACCCCTGCTACAGCATCTGGGATGGAAGGTTCTTTCTCTGTTTGTGTGGTTATAGTACCGTCTGGTGCTTCAATCGTCCATTCCCACCTGGTTACTTGGCCATCCTCATCATAAGACAAATCATTTAGATTTACTGTTTGCCCTTCAACAGGTAGCAATGGATCGTAATCAAATAAAGCATATGGAGCCTGTGGTCCTTTTATAACGTTAAAAATTTTAGAGTGAGTACCCTTTAGAGAAGGCAATGGTGCTGGTGGTTCATCAAAAACCGTTTGAGTCACTCGGTATTTCCCCACTCCGGCAAATTGAGAGAAATTAATAGGTGCTGATCCGGTATTCCAAGTCTGAACTACCATATTAAGTTCACCTAATAATTCAACTTTCCAGGAGTAATTGATGAGGTTATGCCCGTCAGGATCACTAGAATTATCAGTATAGATAGCTGGTTCATCCACATAAAGAATGTGCGGGCTAGTCGAGTTATTAACACATGATATAGTCGACTTATCAATTATTGTCCGGCTTAAATCAAAACATGATTTAGGTGGATTATTATTCAGAACTGTAATTTCACGTTCATAAAGGTCACTCTGTAAAGCCGGTGGATATTTTGGAATATCCCATACAGTTAATCCGATTATATATCTCCCTGCTGGCAAATTTATAGCAGCAAAGTTAACAGGAGGTGTACTTCCGGTCCAAACAATCACTCCATCGGATTGTCTTTTTATCGTCCAATTATAGTTGGTTAATGGATCGCCATTTGGATCGTAGCTGCGGTCGTAGATAAAGGATTTTTTCGTTGGGTCCTTTAACCGGTCTGTCCTAAGTACCGTTGAAGGTGAATCGAACAGAGCAACAGGCTTAAGGTTTACTGTCTTTGTGGACACCAATTTGGTTGTATACCCATAAGCACCATCAATATCTTTTACTCTCAAGGTTATATAATAATCTTTCAAGGGTTCTAAGAATTCAGGTGGGGCTCCTGTATGTTCTACATCATCAACGACGTACTTTTCCCAAGAATATTCCACAATTCCTCTTTCTGCTATTCCTAAACTGGACCAATTGTATTGATGATCCGGGTCATAAGACTGGGATGGATCTAAACTTAATCTTAAAGTTCCAGCCTCCACCTCCGCGGTAAAATCAGCAATTGGTCTCCGATGGACATTTATCTTATACTCGCGAACTATCTCCTCGTCAGACCATTTCTGGTATTCAGCAAAGCGGAGATCATTACCTATCTCTGCTAAGGGATTATCCTTCGCTCTGAGCGTGACAGAATAGGTGCCCACTTCATTCAATTGGAGTGGTTGATTAATATACAAACCGCTTTGCGCAATAGGCGACGATGGCGCTGCATCAATTTCTCTTCCATTTACAGAAGTGGGATCATGGACAAACTTCCATTCACGTTGTAATTCCGGATCATTTTCATAATCTTGATAAGCGGTTGTGTAATCCAGCTGATCCCCAAGAACAATGGTAAATGTTTCAGAGTCCTCTTCAATCATAAATTTGTTCAATAAGTAGTCCTGGATCAACTGAATGTTCTGCTGCAGGCTGGAAGTATTATATTGACTGAATGTGCCAGTCCTACCTGTACTACTTATTAAGGACTGCGCATCGCCCCTTAATGAATCATTCGAATTACTCCAGAAAAATATGTTGTCATCCTGAACTTTTTTCGTAACAAGATTCTTCTTGCTTGAGTCGTTTATCCAGGTCCAGGGTTGATGGTCCATCCTAAAATAATACTTATAGGTCGCCTGATTAAAGGAGAAGGAATTAAACCCATCTGTAAAGTCTGTGGTATCTATTTTTGAATCAATTCCATCTGGGTCTGTTTCCGGGTTTCCCGGCCGGTTATCAGGACCACAGCCTTCATTCGTGTAGCTAGTAATCTCAAACCGATTATCGGGTACATAACTTCTTAAAGATGCCCAATATTCAGTATACCCTGAAGCGTTAGCGGCGTTTGAACATGGGGGCGCATGTGAATGTTCAACCGGAACCATTTTTTGCTCCTTATCACTCCACGCCCAGTTTACTTCATAACACCATGTAGCAACAAAGTTACTGCCGCTGCTGGTTACTTCCCACCCTCCGCTATAGGGAGAGGTGCCAGAATAAGAGTCGTAAACATAATATCCGCGGTCAACCCAGTTCCATACTGGCACATTGGTTGCACATTCCCCATCCAGGTCTAGAATCTCAAAGTAGCAGCTATTCACTGAGACAGTTGCATCGAGCCCCTTCTTACGGAGATCTGCCTCTAAGGAGCCGGCGTAGGCAGTCAATTTATTCTTGGCAGTAGAATCCACGTCATAATAGTAATGATCATAATTCCCGCCGCCTCCACCATTGTTCACTCCCGCTCCCTCTCTTGGCCCTGTTTTATGCTTTAGGGCAGCAATATCCATTCCCCCAAAGTCTAAAGCCAAATGAATGGAGTTTTGGCGCTTAACACCAAAATCAATAGCAGGAGGAGCATTGTCTACTTTAACGCCTTTATCTGATGTTGGGATGTTAAAGTTATCTGGATCCAAGTAAACAGAAACGGTGCCAGCTTCGTCAATGACATCTGAAGTATCGGTCAGATATTCTTCCGGGAGAATGAACTCCTCATAGGTGGGTGCTCCGAATGCTTCTTTTACCTCTAGAGAAAAGCGATAGTTTCCAACATGGTTCGTTTTGAAGGTAATGGAAGACTTGTTCCCGCTGTCGAGTATTTCTTTCCCTCCGTCAGCTGCAGTACCAAAAATACCATCGTTATTTGCATCAAATTCCTTGTACCATATTCTTTGAGCAATGGTATCCCCATCCATTGAAACACTGCCGTCAGTTAGAGTAATCGTAGCTTGGTTTCCATCTGACTGGTCTCGTAAGTAAACGGCCTTATCGACAGTAAACCTGGCAAAGGGATTTTCATCCGGCCTGACTACTAATTCTTTGATCAAAACCTCTGATTCCTCATTAAATTTATTGGTCACAGTCAGGTGAAGTTCATAGGTCCCTGGCTTCTTGAACAATACTTTTCTTAACGAAGGATCTTTATCAGGTCGTATTTTTACATCTTCATTTGTAAGCCCGTCAGATATCGGTACAATTTTCCATTTGGTTAATGAATATTCAATCGGTGCAAATTCGATCGGCGAAACTAAGTCAGATGCTTTTGCGTCAAAGGTTAACGCTCGATTCTGTTTCAGTTCCCCTTCCATTTTTACCTCGGCTTTTGGAATGGTGGGCCAAATCTCAAAAGTATCGCTATCGCTAGCTGTTTCACCCATATTATCTTCAACAACAAAGTCTACCTGATGCGGGGTCTTTTCAGTTACCCGAGAAGAATTCCATGTCTTCCCGTCTATTGGCACCCCATCAACATAAAGTTGCTCAGATACAATCTCGCCATCTGGATCAGGATCATAGGCTCCAGTAGTAAATGTAACGGTTTCCGGCCAGTAAAAATAAGGTTCGACATTTACACTGGCAATCGGTTTTGCATTTTCTTTTTCCGGCGGAGGTGGTTTCACATTCGATCCGATGTTAATCTTGTGAGTTTTAACAGTCTGTCGTTCGATACCATCTGTGACAGTTAATGTTAAATTATGTATACCTTCAGTATCAAAGGTATAGGGTATAGACCGGAATGATGTATTGGCTAATCCATCAGCAGAGTCTACTATCTTGCCATCAACCGCCAAATCCCATTTAATTTGAGATCGATAAGGGTCATATTCTTGAGCAAATACATGCAAAAAGATTTCTTCACCCTTTTTCGCGGTACTTGGTGTTGTTCCATAATCATTTGAAAATCTAGCTGCAGGATATTTTGTAGCGTTGAAAATAACTTTTACCTTTGGAGCGCCACTTTCATCTACCTGGCCAGGAACATCAACTAAATCCACACTTGCCCCCGCTGCTCTTCCAATATCACGCGACCAAACCCATGTTTCTGTATTACCGGTGCGGTTTGTACGGGCTATTTGAGTCTTTCGTACTTTGGATTCCACATAATCAGGATTACCATTAATCGCGGTAGCTATGGATCGCAGCTGATTAGGATAAAAGAACGTATAACCCAATTTTGAGTCATTGGCTGCACGTAATATTACGCCATTTAACAACTTTCCCGATTTTTCTCCCTGGACTAAGGTATCACTAGAACCAGTATAAACAAGATTTTGCTCTGGGATCTCTGTGTTATTCGTTCTGTAAAAATCTTCAGGACTGGCATTAGCATAACTCCCTATTAAAGCAAGAGCATTCGCTATCTGTGGGTTGATGAAGAGAACTGCACAAGAAAAAATCAAGAAACCCAAATTGAATTTCCTATTCAATTTTTTATTCATCTTCTGGCTGATTCACCCCCTAAAATCTAGTATTTTATTTTTCAGGGTAAAAATAAAAATACCCCACCAATAAAAGATAAAGCAATGCTCATCTTTTACTCGTGGGGTATTCCCATTAGGTATAGAGATATGGAACAAGAAATTTAATTTTTCCTTGTTCCATATTAAGTTAGCACATGAATATATTGACTGTCAATCTATGCTCTCAGTTGGAATTTAACGGCTAAAGTTAGTTATCTCAATTCGTTTGAATTCTGGAAGTTCTTTAGTATACAGGCCGATATGCTCAGCAATTTCTCTTACGGGTCCGTATGCTCTTCCTGACTTCAGATTGACTGATTGAGACAACACTACAGTTTTCCCATTGATAATAGCGTTTTTGCTGCCGTTTGATAGAATGATTTTTTGACCGTTATAGGCTATTTCCAATCCGCCTTTTGCCATTGTCACCCCGGTTGCATATTGAAAGGTCTTGTATAGATCTACAACATAATCGGATTCTACAACAGTTGGATTTTCAGCCAGAACATCCCATTTGACATCCTCATGTCGGTATATGACAAAGTCATTATCATATCGATGAATATCAATCAGAAATTGACCTTTTTCTTTTGGTTGGAAAGGCATTGTATCATACACGGCCCTTTCAGTAATAGGAAAATCTGTTGCCATAAAAGGTGAATCCTTATAAGAGTTGCCATTATAGGCGATGACTTCTCTCATTGGGTAATCAATATAATTTCCTGCTGTACTACTAATAAACCCAGGTAACATAAATGCAAACCATTCATCGGGAGATTCAGTATATTTACCGAATACAGGGTCATGTAGCTCTTTGTAGTACCTCTCAAGCATATCCTCTACCACAATTTTTGCTTCTGGCTTCCAAAGCCGTTGGACAAAAACATGGTTATGTTGAGGATAGGCTGCTTTTAGCTCTGCAAGGCTCATGCTTCGATAATCTTTATTCTCCGAAGGCTGAGAAGGGCTTCCTCCATCAACAACCTGCAGCATGTTGAAGATGTGTTTAGCGGTTTCTGCGCGGGTCCCTATTGTAATAGGTTCAAATTTTGTTCCGCTATATGCTCCCATTACTCCATAATTGTAGACTCTTTGAACTGAAGCCCTTGCGTATGGTCCAATTTTTGAAGCATCACTGAAATTTAAGCTTTTTGTCTTTGTATAAGAGCCTTTGACTTGCATGGCGCGATCGAGCATCACTGCCATATCTTGACGTGTTACGGAAGTTGAAGGCTTAAACTTCCCATCAGCAAAGCCTTTAATGATCCCGGCTTTGTAAGCTCGGCTCACTCCGTCATACAGCGCGGCGCTTTTGGGTACATCCTTAAAATTACTTGAAGCAGCGGGTAAATTGAGGGCCCTTGCAACAAAAGCGGCAAATTCAGCACGGTTCACTTTGTTGGCTGGTCTAAATGTTCCGTCTGCGTACCCTTTAATAACACCCTTGTCTACTAATTGAGTAATTGCATCTTTAGCATAATATGTACTAGGAACATCTTTAAATTTAGTGTTTGCAGACACATTTAGAGCGGAGGCAGAAATTATTGTTCCAACTAACAAAGCAGTAAACGTCTTTTTCATTTTCTCATCTTCCCTTCTATGTTGTTTTTATTATCATTTATAATATAATGTTATATTTATTATAACCCTAAAGCGGGACTTTTTCAAGAGACAATATGGAAAAACCTAGATTAATAAGCATATAATTCTATCTTAACATTAATTAGATATTAAAATGGTGCCTCTAATAAAAGAAGCCTACTCGGCTTGGTATAGAAGGAACTATACAAGTCAGTAAGGCCATGACTGCTTAGGATTTGTACTCGTAGACAATAGCCTGACGAATAATTTTCTTTTCTCCTGTAAAATACCTCGGGCCAGTTGTTTCAAGAACCACCACGATTGCCGGCCCATCAACAACGTCTACGATGTCATATTGATCATTTATATAATTTGTAGGGAATTCAGGTGTATTGTTATCATCCAGGTAATCCACAAATTTAATCTGGACGGTATCTTGAAAAAAACTACCTGTTTTAGGTTGAAGGGAAGCATCTAATAGTAAGTTTTTTTTCAAACTTTCTTCTAAAACCCTCCTCGCTTCAGACTGATCAAAGACAATTTTCCCGTTCACCAATTCTTCGTTACTTATTTGTAGCCCGGCATCATGTGTAGCCAATTCCAGTGAATCTCTTAATCCTCTAGTAGCCGTTGAATCAAAGGTGAAATTCAGCTGCATAGTCATGATTCCTGCCCAAATTAAGCACAGATAGAAGGTTCGAAGACTTGTACCCATTATAACTTCCCTCCCTTCCTAAGAAACGTATTCACTCATTATTTCCGCTTTTCTAGTTATTTCGGTTGGACCCTGATTAAAAATATTCAAAATGAACATCGGGCCTCTAGGAACACTTATTTCTACCTCCAGGTACTCCCCTCGAGTTTGAGGGGAGGAATCCGGAGTCGTGATTTCTATAAGATTGCGATCAAACTTGTAGTCTTGCTCCAAGGTATCTTTCATGCCTTCAACAATCTCTTGTGTAAAATATCCTTCTATCGCTGCTTCCTTAAGCCCTTGCTGAAGGACTAGAGCCACGACTTCCCTATGCAGAGAGTCAAGGTAAACGAAAAAAGGGGTAAACATAATTGTGAGAGCTATAAAAAGAGTCATCCATTTAGCTAATACTGTACTCATTAGTCATTACCTTGCTGAACGCGGTGAGCCGGTTGTAGGCATTTCAACCCCTTCTATGGTCGATTTATAACCTCCCGCCCCCGTGATCTCACTATCTACCATTTTATATCCAACAAAAAATAGAAGAGCAGAAATAACGATAACGGTTAAAGCAATTTTCATAAATTGAGATATACTAGCATTCATTGATAAGCTTCCCCTTCCAAATAAATATTTATTTCAAAATAAACGCTGGGTTATTTTCTATCTGGCTGTACGAGGTGCAGATGTTGCAGGCATTTCAACGCCTTCTACAGTCGATTTATAACCGCCGGTTCCTGTAATTTCTGTATCAACCATTTGATAACCGACAAAAAATAAAAGAGCGGAAATAACAATAACAGTTAAAGCAATTTTCATAAATTGAGATATACTAGCATTCATTAATAAAACTTCCCTTCCAAATATATATTTTTGATTATCGCTGGGTTTAGTGTCTATCTGGTTGTACGAGGTGCATCGGTTGTAGGCATTTCCACGCCTTCAATTGTTTTTTGATAACCACCAGTTCCTGTG
The DNA here is from genome assembly GCF_030733525.1 of Bacillus sp. MMSF_3328. Lineage (NCBI taxonomy): Bacteria > Bacillati > Bacillota > Bacilli > Caryophanales > Bacillaceae > Bacillus > Bacillus sp. MMSF_3328. Next base: position 82,995 of record NZ_JASHIV010000013.1, read on the forward strand.
ATCTCATCATCAACCATCTTATAACCAACAAAGAATAATAAAGCCGAAATAACAATTACAGTTAAAGCAATTTTCATAAATTGGGATATACTTGCATTCATTTATAATTTCTCCTCTCTGACTCACCTGATTAATGGTAAAACTTTGAACTTACTTTACTTTTATTTGGTAGTTTTCAATACTGTCGTGGACTTCTGTGTTAGTTTCTTTTAAAGATTGATAAACGAGGCCGATTACTAAGGTGGATAGCACAACCATTGTCATAGCAATTTTCATATAAGTGGCCAAAGTATTGCTCAATGGTATTCAGCTCCTCTAAGGTAAATTTGAGAGAATATCATTTTCTTTACTCTCGACATGTTCCTTGTATTTGTCACTTTCTGTGTCTAACAAGTTATAAGCGACAAAAAAGATTAATCCTGAAATAGTAACAGCTGTTAAAGCAAGTTTCATGAAGGTCGCTATGGTAGTATTCATACGACCAAACCTCCTTAAGTAGCGATATTAAATCATCCCTTGCATGATGACATTGATCTTATCAGCTATGTCGCCCATCACCCCCATTAATTTGTTCCAAAGGAGTGCGGAAATGATTACAGCGGTAGCAGCAAGCTTCATGAAAGTTGCTAAAGATTCATTCATTAATCATCAACTCCTTTATAACTTTGAGTCTTTCATGAGATAGGAAACCATGAAGATAATCACTACAACAAAGTTTAAAATGATTAACCCATGTGTAGCTTTGATCGGGAGCTTGGCCAGATCTACATACAGTTTTCTTTTCCTTCGGTAATTTTCAATCTGACTATTAATAAACATATCTTCCATCCCTTTAAGGGAAAGAATTATGGTATCCCGCTTGTTCTCATCGAACTTTTTTAAAACATTGGCTAAGCTTTTTGCTTCGTTGGTACCAATTTCCTTAGCAAAAATGTCTAAAGCATAATCAGGGCCATTATCGCTTGTCCAATTAGCCAGGAGCCTTGTAATGGTTCCATCCAGCTCTTTGAAATAGGGTTTTAGCGTCCGGATTAGAGAGTAAGCATTAATCCTCGTTTGCTGCATCATTTCTATTTCACTGAGCAGCATGTCATAAAGTGAAAAAAGCTCCGAATTCCGTTTAGCCTTTTTGTATTCAATCAATCTTTTAAGGATGAATCTTGTGAGCGAAAACGGAAATGCAGCGGATAGAAGTGTCATGACAGATACAATTATGGCAATGGATATCAGCGAAATAGTGCCTTTGGCCATATAGGGATAAGCAATATAGTTGATGAAAAGAAAGGCCAACAGGATCCAATATATGATTGTCCATCGTACTCCGGTAATCCCAAGCGGATAGCCGGACTCTTTAAATATTTCTTCAGCCTTTCCTGTTTCCGCCTGGACCTTTAATCTATTTTGTCGTTTGGCTATCTCTTCTTTAAATCGAAGTCTCAAATGCTGCTTTTCCACCCGGCTAGAAATGCCTGAATAAACCAGGTAACCTGAAACTAACGCAAGAATAATAGCGATGGATTTTATCAATATAGGCAGGAACTTATATAAAAACATGGTTTCGTTCAAGCTCTTTCCTCCTATAGGTCATTCTTTGGCTTTCGGATGATTAACCCAACTAACAGGGAAATGACCACCATAATAGTTGTAAGAATAAATAACATTAAAGTTGCTTTCTCTCCAAACTGTAAAGCCATCCAGCTTTGGGGCTTAGTCATGAACTTTGCTCCTATTAAAGAAATAGGAAATAAAATGACCGTTAAAGTTGCATCCACGAAAGCATCGTAAGAACTGGCCTTCTCTTGTTCAAGCATTTTTTGATTATTAATCATTTGATTCTGCAGCTGTATTAAGGCACTCATGACATTTTCCTGGTGAAGGTAAGACTTTAAAATAATGTTCCCCAGGCGCATGGACCAGGAGTTTCCACAGGTAAAGATAAATAAGTCTATACTGAGTCTCATCTCTTCTTCTGTACGCGCAGTCTGCAGATCACTGATCAACCGAACAAGGATACTTCTTAGCTCCTTTTCGGCTATGTGTGATTGAGTTACTTTTAAGGCTTGATACATGTCACTGCTGGAGGATCCATAAGCATGAATGATTAATTCCACAATCTCAGTTAATTGATTTCCTACGGCGTTCCGAGTATTCCGTAGCTGCACATGTAATATGATGTAGGGAATAATGGAAACAACGGTCCCGATAATTAGGCCGAGAAAAGCATCTTGATATTTTACAAGGATGAGCGAGAAAGTTAGGAACCCAATAAGAAGGGATAAGACAATAAATGTCGAGACTCCCATGGTCCATTTCTGGCTTTTTGTATCAGCTTTTTTAACTGAAGCGAGAAGAAAGTATATATGTCTGTACAAAGGAGATCGTTTATTTATTGGGACCTCCGTGGTAGCAATTTTTGCTTTTCTTACCTGTGAGCGGTACCGCGCCTGGTAAAGTCGTTCTCGTATAGGTACATTTAATATTTGGTAAACGGTCCAGGCTGTAATAGCAATAAGAAGAATATAAAAGGCGATATCAACAAATTTAAGAAATATGCTGCTCCTGAAAAATTCCGTCATATTAATATCCTCATACCAACGCAATGCCTTCATCAGTTAATGAGATATCTTGAAGCTTTTCCATAGGGGATACCTGTTCCCTTTGCTTAAGCAATCGCAATAAATTTTTGGTTTCCTCCAGATCCTCTTTTGCCATTAAATTGAGCAGCCTAGAACTGATTTTTGAAGAGTAATAGTATTTGTCATTGAGTTTGGAATATCTAATTAAATCCTGGGTGTAATGCCTTCTCTGCTGGTTATCCCAGATAACCTCTGTTACGCCTACAACCCTTTTCTTGCTGCGGTCCCGCTCTGTATCCATAGTAATAATGATGTCTATATTCCTTGCGATCCGTTCAACCTCTACTTCAAACCGGCGGGTTGGAAACTCATCTAGGGTCAAACGGGCCAATTGTTCAACGACCTGTTCAACATCTGTAAGGTGGAAAGTGGACAAGCTGCCTCTTTCTCCCCGCTCAGTCGACTGGAGATATGCTTCAATCTCAAGAGACCGGATTTCTCCAACCACTACAAAATCATGCTCCATTCTCAAAAGTCGAGGAATGGCTTTATGTAAGTCCCCTTCTTTGGCTTGGATCTCAAAGAATAACCGATTAGGAAAGTGCTTGCTAAGTGCAACTTCAAAGTGTTTTTCCAGTACAGCTCCTACAAAGCTGTCATCTCTTTCTCCTATAAGGGTTGTCATAAAAGTAGACTTAGCAGACCGTACACGTCCAGCTACGATCATATTGGCCATAGTACGAGCCAGTGCTTGAAAAATAGGAATATCCTCTTGCGGTATAGTTCCGCGGGACGCCTGATCATGTAAGCTATACTTATTTACAATGAACCGGCGAATCATAATGTAATTTTCTCTGGACCGCGGAGGCTGGATCATTGTTATCCTGGAGCCGTCCTCTCTTTCAATTTCCAGTTCTGGTGATTCACGATTAATGACTGAGTCAGGCCGGCGAATAACAAAAGCTCGTTTAATGCGTTCGACCACGGTTAGCGACTCAAACTCTTCTTCCTGCTTAACAAATTGCCCATCGATATCAATCCACAGTTGAGTTCCGCGGATACAGCAGGCTTCAGACTCTGGGTACCTCTCCCATTTTGCAAGGACACTCAATCCCCAAATTTCGTGAAAAATGGCTTCTGATAAGGAATTAAAAAAACTTGGATAATCCTTGGATGTAATATTTTTGGTCCTAAGTACTTTCTCAATTTCCGCTAGAAAGTATTCGATTGCAACTTTGTCTCCTATAATGGCCTGGTGCTGGCGCTCTAACCATTCAGAGTTAGTCCCGCTGCTTGCTTCAGAACTTACATCAATAATTCTGTCTAAACTTTCTTTGACAATTTTGCAGAGTTCTTTAAATTGCTTTTTCTTTTCATAGCTGTAGTCTTCAATAAAAGGCTTTTTAATACCCCGATCCTTACTTTCTTCAGCCATCCATTTAGCCACATCAAATGGATTTTCGCTTACATTTTCAGTTCTCATTAATTTCGTCATCATTTCACCCCCTATGATTGTCAATTAACCGCTTTTTTCTTCCGAAAGAAGCCCAAGAATCCACGTTGCTGAAACTCGTTTTCTAAGTCTGTTCTATATGTCAGATTTGCTCGTGTAATGATGGAATTTAAGATGGTTCTCAATGAAAAAGGATATTCCTTATTATTTGTAACAGTGTGAAGTAGCCTTTTTTGAGCGATTGCTGTTTGGCCATATACATTTTCATCTGGGATAGTGGCTAATAGGTTCATATCAAGCTCTTCAGAGATGGCCTTTTCTGTAATTAACGTCATGTCTGGAACGAATCTATTCAGGATGAGCAGGTATTCGTCTGCCTTTCCTCCAATAGGTTCTAACAGCTGGTGAAAGATGTGAGGCCAATACCCTCTAAAACCTTTAGGCTCCTGGGTTGTAACAAGGAATTTCAAATCAGATTGTTTATAGGCTTGAGCAAAAGCGGCGTTATCAAAGTGTGTACCGGCATCGATCAGTATGACATCAAATACTTTCTTAGCTGTGTCTAGAAGGGTGCTGATTTCTTCGGTTTGATAATACCGCTGCAGCTTAATGTCACGGTTACCGGCCAGATGATAGAAAGAATTAGGATAATGGTGAACTGCCATCTGCAGCTTCTCTTCTGTTATTCCGCCTGTTTTAAGTTCAATCTTTATATCACTGAGATACTTGCCTTCATAGGGCAAGAAATAATCAGCGGGGTCCCAGGGGTTTAAAGAGAGCACTAACACTTTTTCATTTACTTGTTGGGCAAGGAGATCTGCAACATTTAAGACAGTTGTGGAAACACCTGCTCCACTATGCGTTCCAAAAAAGCTAATAATACGATTTTTGTAGACACTTTCCTTTGCAAATAAATGCTTTTCTACTTCCTCTTCTATTTGCTTTTCAGATAGGAATTCAGATAAAAGAACAATTTGATGAGCGGCGCAGATCATTTGAAGATTTTTCATTTGCTGCTCATTAGTAACTTGATAAAACTGATAAAATACAGGTATTTCTGGATACAGCTTACGCAGCTCTTTTAGTTCCGACTGTGGGAAGCATTTACCGTCAATCACAATGGCCTTACAAGAAATGTTTGGCTCTAATCTTGGCATCTGGACAAGCAGCGTAACTTTAGAAATGGCTTGTAAGCTTTCTTTTAAATATGTGTTGTCAGAAATCAGGTATATCTCAAAATTTGTTCCTACTTCGTCAAATAAAGTTCTAGCCAAAGTAACCCTCCGTTCCTAGTTGTAAGAAATATAAAGCCTGTAACCTTGTTCCATATATTTTTTCATTTGACGGTATTCATCTTCCGTTAGAATTACCTCTAAGTCAGTTACCGGGCCGGTTGATGTTAGTCGCTTTTCCTCGGTGCTGTTTTCACCGTTTTGAATCTCATTTCCAGCGCCGTCTTTTACATAAATGATTGGAATATCTACTAATAGCGGAATGTCCCCAAATTCAATAAGATTTTTCCACTCATCTTCCGTAAGGTTTAAATCATTCATGATGCGATTGCGGTAAGCTTCTTGTTCACTTCCGGGAATTTCTTCACCTTTGATGGTGGATTCCACCTTGGAAAACAACTCTTCTGTTTTCTCTAAGGTAGCTGCTACATCTTCTAAGCTTTCACTATCGCTTGGTACTTCCACCTGTTTTTGTTCAGCTATATCAATGCGCTCTTTTTTATATTTTTCATTTTCAAGTTCCCTCTCTGCATTGGCTTCCTCAAGTTTTGCTTTCTGCTCGGGGGATAGACCTTGGTAATTTACATTTACAGAAGGTTTTGCAGTGTCTCCCTCTGGTCTAAATAAATAGAAGTCAATATGGTCTTTACGTCGTATGGTAGAAGGGCTCGCATAGATCCAGGAAGCCGGGATTGGGCGAATAGCCTCCCCCTTTTCTGGGTCTGGGGTAAAAGGAATAAATTCTACATCTCTCTCAGAAAGAATAGAATTCCCATAAAGCTTTTGTTTCGCTTCGTAGCCAACAACATCGTCCATTTTATAAACCGTTCCCTCAACTAGGGTTGCGCGATTTCTCTGTTCCATCATCAGTAAATCTTTTGTTATAACCTGGTTCTTTTCAATCACAACACCAGGTCGAACGATTGCTACTTCTACACTGTCGATTTTGTCTTTGATGACCGTATCCCACACGATGATAAAGGCTATTACAAATACGGATAATAAAACCCCTAGAGTAATTTTCAACCAAGGTTTCATGGTCCTCCTCCTTTTATAAGGTTCTTAGATGATAGATGATTTTTGTTACTTTCCTACTTTTATCTTGGGTAACCAGTTCTTTATATGAAGATTGGCTTTCTTTTGCCCGGTTAATGTCTCATCAGGGAAGAGATGCTGCATTAACCCACCAAAGACATCATGCTGCACCCTAACTGCTTCCCTCCCTTTCCATGAAAAGGTGGCCTTTAAATGGGATTCGAAAATCCAATCCTGGTTGATAACAGGAATAGACACATACTTATCAGGGGGGAAAGCGTCAGCTGCAGCTTCTACATAACGATTAGCTATAAGGGTGGTCCGCTCGTCTGTAATGATTTTATGGATCCAATTGAAATCTGGAGAGATTTGGTTTTGTTCAAACCACTCCATGTTTGAGATATCACAGTCCATAACAACCAATACATGAGAGGCAATGGAAAGCAATTCATCATAAATAGGCCGCTGACGATCTGCTCCAATATCAACGATGAGGATAGGCGTATCTCCTGCACTCAGAAACAGTCGGAGGAACTTCTCAATGGAGATATCTTTTTCCTCATAAGGCATTTCTAGAATTGGATTTAGAGCTTGAATTTGTACCCCTTCTACTGTCCACTTTCGGTCAATATCTATATTCGCGTTAGGTTGGCTCGTATATAAGCTTTTAAAGTTAGGAACTAACAAATGGCCACCAAATCGATCGTATGTATAGGGACGTTTAAAAGGATTCTCGAAGTAAGTGATTCCTATTTTTCTCTCAGCAATCTGATAGGCCAGCTGGTGTGATACAAAAGTAGAGCCGGATCTTTCAAACGGACTGATAACAACTACAATTTTTCGATCAATTGCTTTTGCGATTTTCTCTGTCCTAATCTTGCTGGGCTTATGAACATGTATATGGAATTCCGGCTTCGGCAATTTTAATGAAGGAAGTTCTACCTTCTTTCTAGACTTGCTAGTGGGTATATCAATAGGCTTTGCTGGTTGAGTGGCATGTTCAGTAAACTCGGTTATTTCATCCTCTATTCCACTTTTCTCCGCTTGCTCTTCCAGATACTCCAAATTAGCCAAATCAATATCCGTAACTCCTATTTTTGCAACGTTTGAAAATTTCGGGGGCTCTAATATTTGATTAATTAAAAGCTGTGTAGGAATGCTCCTGGTATAAAAAATATCTAAAACATTCCTAGCAACCAATGAGCCTAGTAAAGGATCCGTTCGCTCTCTTTCACAGATATAAACAATCCGCAGCGAGTCATTGTATTGGAACCTCCACTGTTCAATCATTCTTAGTATTTCCTGGTCGCGGTCTCTAAGTTCTTCATGATCGCTTTCTAGATAGGAGTCATGAAGAAATATGATGGCCGGCTTCTCATATTGAATGACTTCCTCTAGAAACCGGCGATGAAATACCTCTTGCTCAATAACATCAAACCCGCTACTGACCAAATGATTCCTAAGAATAGAAGTCATATTCGGTTCTCCAACAGCAAGCAGCACGCGCACTCTTTTCACGCCTTTCTAATACAAACAAAAAATACCCCACGAATAAAAGATAGATGGCTTTAATGCCTATCTTTCATTCGTGGGGTATTCCCATATATAAGTAGATTAAGTTTTAGTTTAGGGACTAGGGAAAAGAAGTTTCCGCTTCTCCCCCTAGTTCTCTTCTCGAAGGTAAAAACCTTGAGAAAAGGTGTTTATCTTAAACTATCATATGTTGAAAATACTGTCAATTGGTTATGGATTTGATTTTTGAAGGAAAGGTAATCGAATTCTTTTCATTTCGCCATTGTCGAATGTCAGGAATGCCTCAGACATACCTTTTGATTCATTGATCCATTCATCTACAACCACCCATATTTGAAACGGAAAGCGATGTAATCCAATCTCTTCATGAATGAATTTGGCCATACTTGCTGATGAAGTATATAAGCAAACTACCTGGACTGCAGCTCTCCCAAACCCATCAACCTGCAGAAACTGATCTCTTTCATACAGATAGCGATACTGTTCAAGCTTCGAGCGGAAGTACCCTACAAAATTTTGAGCCATTTGTGGCCTTTCCAGAATGAATTGTAATTCCCCTTTAGCGGTTTCTAGTTTTGCGACAGCTTGCGGCTTCATATATTTCGAGCTTCCACCAATATAAGGATTCCACTTCCAACCTCTAAGGACTCTTGCTTCGACCAATAAACACCTAAGTTCATTTACAGCGACATACCTTTGAATGGAGAGCGGCTGCTCACTCCAAATTTCAGGATTTTTAAAGTTATCTTTTGGATATAAGTGCTTCATCAGCTTGTATCCAGCAATTCCTAACGTAAATGGAGCTGGAGGCTTGATCGTCTCTTCTCCATCCTCTTCAATAAAAGCTAATCGACATTTATGCCGTTCTACAAACCCGTATTTTCTTAATCGCTTTAGGATACTACTTGTTTGAGAGAAGCTTTGCTTTTTGGATAGGTAGCGGCGCAGCTGGTTCTCATTTGCACACATCGCATCTCCAATGACTTTCATTACTGTTAAGGCCTCTTCATTTAACCTTCCCTGTTGAACCATCTCTAAGCCTTGCTCGACACGTGTGATAGCAAAATAATTATCGGGAAGCGTCACACGTGACTTGAAATTGGGGTGGTCCCAAAAGGAGATAGAGTTATCTTCCCTGGGAAACAGCTGGATAGCGGATGTTAGCACATCTTCAGATTGAACCATTACTCAAATAAAAACGAGCCGAGATCTTTTCTTTTACGCTTCCCTCGTGGGTAATCAATAATCATTAGCTTACCCTTTCGTTCTTCTGCATTTATGGAACGGACCCGACATGTAACAATATCCCCGATTGATGGTTCTTCCAGGCTACGAACCTTTCCAGCCTTTAGTACCACCCCATTCTCCACTTCTACGAACAAACCATGGATTGGATGCACCTCTGATACCTTCCCTGCGATGAGCTGATCTTTTCTTAAAGTAAGAATAAAATCATATGGATCCGGAAGCGCCATTTTACGGGATACTCTTAACAATCGTTGCTCAGTATCAAGTAGTTCAATCTTTACCTGAATGGTTTCCCCCACTTGAGCATCTACAACGTCTCTTTCATACCAGGACCATTCACGACGATACATATAGGCATCTTGGCCATTTAGGCGGACATAGATGATACCTTTTTGTTGGTTGTATCCAGAGACAACCGCGTCGAATACTTCTTTCTGCAGCTGGCCTTCTTCTTCGAGCATACTAAGTTCATCCCAGAAGGAGTCACGAATCCGTGCAGCTGCTCTTTTTTCCGAAAGTAAGGCAATTTGGTGTTCCAGATTCAAATCGGTTATAACGAATTGTTGGGTTGTACCAATAAACCTGGTTAATGACTTATACTCTCTTTCGCGGAATTCAGACGTTACACAATATCCTGTAATTCCAGCGGGCAGCTGAACAATTAACGTTTCTTCTTCTACATGAGATTTGTTGCCATCCTCTCTTACTACAGGGAGCTTCATGTTCATGGAACTCCGGATGACCCCACTCACAATTTCCTGGTTACGAAACTTTTCCGCTAATATCTCTAAAGAATCTTGATCACTCCATGATTTCACAACCATGCTATTCACCCTTTCTTTGACTTCCTTGTATTTGGATTATTATTCATGAGAACGCGGTACATCTTTTCATAAATGGTTTGATTGGCGCCAAACTTTAATAAAAAAACACCCCTCAATAACCAACTTGAAAAGTCAGCTAATTGAGGGGTGTTCCCTATTGTTAATATTTAGTTTTAGTTCCATGAATTACTTACATTGTACAAACCGTTACATGGGATTGCAAGATTTTTTTAGCCGGCAGGTCTATGAACATCACATTTCCTCATAAAGTGACTTGGTTAGGTCGGCAGCAAACTTATTTTCTTCCTCGCTTGGTATGCTCGGCTGGTAATCTTGTTTATCATCGAATGCCGGTTCAGAAACCTTCTCACTTTCTGGTGGAGAATCATGAATAGAAGAATCAGTTGTTTCCTCTTCATCTTCACTAGCTGCCAGAGTGGCCTGTGAGTGATTGGAATCTGGCATTTCCCAATCAAGGATCTCTTCCTCGACAGCAGCTGGCTCTTTCTCAATAGGTTCCTCACTTTTTTTATATGAGGGAGCGGGAGGAACATATACAGTATAATTCACTGAATTTCTCGGACGTGGTTCCGCTTTGACAGAGAGCGCCTTCTCCATTGATTCACTATCCAAGGAAAATGCATTCTGGCTTTCAATTTCGTAGGTTTCAGCGTTCGCCCTTTCTGTTTCCTCAATGCTCTGTACATTTTCATTTTCTATCTCATCTAGTGTGTTATCTGTATTCTTTGACTGGAGGTAAGCCTTTCGACTATTGAGCCACATTAGTAAACTTTCCTCATCTACCTGGAACTTTGCTTGTTTAAATTCCTCTTTGGGAACAAAGTTTGCTTTAATCTGGACAACTGGCATTGGTTTGTTGTTGGAAACAATTTTTACTGCACATTGAAAAGCTTCCTGGAACATGATTTCACCGCTTGTCATGGCCTGCTCTCTTACCTTTTGGAATGAAGAGCTTGTCCGAGATCCTGGGTCCTGTTGAAGAGGCGATACGGTCATTTCACTTTGCCCTTCTCCATAGACAAATTTTTCTCCAAACAGTTCAGAGAAATATTTAGCATCAAAAGCAGGTACATCCCCGTAAACCAAACGGTTCCTCATTGTACCGATTAAGGTGGTCATATAATATTCACCGAATTGATCAGCTAATTGAGCAATCGTCTGCTTTAACGTAGTGATAATCACCTTATATTTCCGTGATTGAGCGGGAAACTCTCTGAACGCGTTATACAGATAGTCCGGTGCCTCGTCCACCAAGATATGGTGGAAGGATGAAACCATTGGAGGTCTCCGAAATGCTGCATTCTGTAAATTCATTAAAACAATTTTCCCTAATACCCTGGCTAAGTTCACCAGTTCCCCTTTTGCGGTATTCACCAAAAGGACCCCGCCAACTTCCATGTGCCTGTCAAAGTCAAAATCACTCTTTCCAAATAGGACCCTTCGGATTAATGGATTAGCGCCGATATCATTTAGAATGTTCCTTAAACCTTGGACGTGCTCTGCTTTGGCATCAACATAGAGGATTTCTCCTTTACTATCTCTTTCAGAGTGCCCCAGTTTAGAAACTTTCGGGATCAGATTAAGATCAAACCACTCATCAATTCCTTGCACGATTTTCCAATAGTTGCGCTCATCTCTATCTTCAATCTGATCAATTTGCTGTGGCAGCGTTCGTTTTAATTTGACGTGCATTTTATGAACGGTCTGAGGATTGTTGTACATGTCCAGCAGCATATCAAAAGTAACCTCTTGGTCCGGGTCATGTAACTTTAATAAGTATATATAATGCTTCAGGTGATTCCTTTGAGCCTGTTCAAAAAAGAAGTTTCCCCCATCCTTTGAATCATTTAAGCCGGCTATAACCTGGGCAAAGACCTCAGCGGTTTTATCTACTGGCCCTCTCATAGGATTAATACTGGGAGTATTCGGATCGAGAGGATTTATATAAGTAATAGCATCATCTGGAATACCATGAGCTTTTACCAGCTGGTATGCTTTTTGGCACAAATCATTGGATGGTTCAATAATGGAAATACCGCTTAAGTATCTCCCTCCCACATCTTCTGTTCGAAAATCCTCTCTTTGGGATAATTCAGGATAATCATTTATGTATCGTGTCATATGATGCAAATCCTGATTAATCATAGGGAGAGCCTCTGCAGCGGTTTTACCAGTACCTATACTTCCAATTATCATGGTATTTAACGTTCTATCTCTGCCAGGAAGAACCAACATCTCTCCTGTCTCTGTATTCTCGCCCAGCTCAATATCTGGCCATAACTTTTTTTGTTCCAGTTTCGAAAATCTTTGCAGCCACTTCCCAGTCCATAAAAAGTCAAAGAAAGCCGTATTTAGTTCTTTATCAAACTGAATATACTTGTTCATTAAAAACAGGGAGATAAAAAACATGACAATCATGGGGATGAGAAGAATTAAAAGATAGAACCCATGAGTCTGTTGAAAAACAATAGATTCAAAAAATCCATCTGTTTCTATTACATTGGTCAACCTTTCCTCAAAGAATGGAATTACATTTACTTTTACTTTGCCCATTCCATAAGCAGCTAGATTTCCCCAAACAGTTAAAATTGCAATCAGAAAAAAGGATACCTTTATAAATTTACTCTGATAGAAAGTGATTCTGGTACTCACAAGCCAAGTCATTATGACCAATATACTGACTAGAATCATATACACAGGACCTATACTCAAATCTTTGCCGAGAAACCCGTTTCCAAATATGATCTCCCGATTATATATTTGAGTGGCTATTAGTGAGTATATGGTTGACCATGCACGAATCAGAAAATAAACGGAAGCAAGAACGAAAAGAGTTGTCATCGTTAAAGGCAACCGTTGCTTCCAAATGGGTTGCTCATTCAAATCTATTCCACTCCCTTCTAAACTGAGAAATAGGTTTTAACATTTCGGGATAGCTGCCAATCTGATCCTCAGAAAGACTCCAAGTATCTCGGAATGTATACCAGCTATTTTCCCAAAAGACCCCATGTACCTCTGAACTCATAAAATCCTTATCCTTATAGACCATAATCAATTCATCTAGACGTTGGCCGTGTATCAGTGTTCCTTTTGTCCGATGATGATTGTATCGAATCCTTTGATAAGTTTGGACATTCCCCTCTTCAGCATAAATTAAGGCAATATAGCGTGTTCTTGTTGCTTCATTTAATTGAAGTGTGAAATCTGCCTCTAATTCTCTTACACGGTCAGACCCATAAGCTGTTTCTTTTGCTAAATCTTGAATCTCGAATTTACCTTTAGTACGGCCTTTTAATTGTTCAATCCATTCATCAATGACATAGCCTCTAAATTCTTGTGATAATGGTTCACTTCTCTTAAGAATTCGCACAATGAGCTCCGGGGTTCTTTCCGCAGTAATGACATAGATAGAAAAGTTCTTTGGCCAGTTTTGACAGGGTGGCATATTTTCTTTTAAAGATGCTATGCGTTTAGAACGGTCAGAAGTGAATGATTTGCTGACAGTCTCGTCCATGACAGAAAAAACAAGGATTACATTCTCATTAACTGTCTCTGCAAAATGGATGTACCTATCAACTTTAGAGGATATTACTTCTAAAGTTTGCCGCCCAGAATCCACTTCTAGATAAACGGTTCGATTTCTTCTTTTAAAAACCCAATCAGATATTAGAACATTCCCATTATTATTAAGCTCCGGATCATCGATTCCTCTAGTATGTTCAAGTGCTAAATCTTCTGACAGTCCGAGAACTTTTGTCTGGTTAGCAAGGTGCGACGCAGCCAGCGTATGAGACTTAGGAATCTTAAGATAAAAAATTTGTTGATAGAGCCTTTCAGCATCATCACGGGAAATATAATTCGCTTTGTGCAGCGCTTCTAATCCCCTTTTTCCTATTTTGTAATAATAGGTTTTTAAATTAGTAGGGCTCACTCTTTCTTCCATTCGCAATAATATGCCGGCACTCACAAGTCGGCCCAACCTTTTTGCAATGGATTTGGTGTGCGGAGCATTTCGGAAGACATTCCGAAAGAAATCGTAAACATCTTTTACCTGCAGTGTTCGATGGATTGTGAGTTCATGTAAAAATAGTATTTCTTCCTGTTTTAAGACGATCCTTTTGCCATTTGTTCCGAGCGGGACTGTTATAGTATTTGTTCCAGCGGTCATATCACCATTCCTTTCAAAAAAAAAACACCCCGTCCACGTGACGAATACCACCTTAAGGTGTACGTCATGAATGGACAGGGTGCTCCTGGTCATTTGTATTTAATTCGTAAAAAGTATAGCAGAATACAGGTGTTAATACTAATAAATTTCTAAAAATAGAGCGAAAAATAGTCCATTACCTTATGTACGTGACATGTCCTACAGAATTATTAATTAAGCAATAAAATTTATTGTGAAAATCAGTTTATAAAGGAGTTGACGATATTACTATTGTAGGACTTTATTGGGTACTTTAAATCTTGTTATATCGCTAAGGAAATATACTACTCTAGGTAGAACCTTCAGAGTAGTAGACTTTTAAGGTCTCTAAAGTATACTACTCTGACTTTCACAATTCCTCTTGATTCTTTGCTTAATATTTGTACCAGGCTACTCATGGATTTAGTTCAGGTTTTTGAGCACTTAAAAACAACAATAGGTATTGTTTATGTCTTTTTACCAAATAATTATTAATAAATCATTTCAAATAATTATTAATAAAGTATCTAGTTATGCTATTTAGGATTATTGAAGATGATTGGAATAGGCCCTGGGGCTGCTGCCATTTTAGATCGTTGCAGCGGAAGCAGAAAACCCCTTTGGTTAACGGGCCCTTAAAATTAATGTAGTAATTCAATTATTAATTAATGGCGATTATTAATTACCAATTAGTATCTAATCTTTATTGTGACATTATGCTGCAGGAACTAATTGTAAAATCACTATAATAGTTATTATACCAATGGTTTCTTTTGTGCAGCACAATTGTGTTACACAATGAATCACTATTGAGATTTCCACTCAATTTAATAGTTAAAATAACAAATATTATAAGAGATACTGATAATAATTGCTTTATTTTACCGGTTTTTCTATAATGATTAATAAGTAAGCACAATAGTGCTGCATAAGGAATCATTAAAATAATGGGAGGTGAGAGGGAAATTGGAAAAACCTGAAGTAACTTCCGAAAGATATATTGATCTCGATGAAGTTATTTACGACGAGTACACATTGAGATTTTTAAGAAAGAAACTTGATGAATTTGCTTTAGAAATTTTACGCCAAGTAGCACTAGAAAATAAGCAGCATAGAGGACTGGCGAAAACGAGACTCGAAGATTATCGGAAAAAACGTCCTAAGTATGATGATACTTTCCTTATACTTGAAGCTCAGGGGTTTATTGAGACAAAGAAGGATGGCACATCTAATCCTTATTACATAACCATTCGAGGACGACAATTAATTAAATTGCTTACAGAAGAGAAGAAACTAAAAAAAGAGGTGCTAAATTATGAACATATCACTGAATAACAATGGCAATTTAGGAGCACTTAAAGCTTTATTGTCTCCTCATGTATTTTCTAATGAGGTTAGCAAAGAATTATCCAGATTTCCTTCTCAAACAATTATTGGTTTAGGCCAAGGTGGTGGACGAATTGCAGCTGAGTTAGCCAGGTTTGGTTTTCCAACCTATTTACTCAACTCCTCTAAATCAGATATGGAGGAACATCGAAACTTAATCTCAGAAGAGAGACGGATCGTGACCAAAAGTGAAGAGTTCCCTGAATTAGAAGGAACAGATAAAAATGCCCAGTTAGGCTACCAGATTGCAGTTGAAAATAAAGAAATCTATAAGAAGGTTGCATTAAGCGAGGATGTACAAAACGCAGAGTTTGTTTGGGTGACGGTTTCATTAGGAGGAGGTACAGGTAACGGTGCCTTAAAGGTAGCACTTACCTACTTATCACAAGTCCGTGCCCACCATGCATTACCTGGGGGGAAAATCCCACTAGGAGTAATCTGTTCGTTACCTTCCTCAGAAGAAAGGGGTTCTTCATTTAGACAGAATGCCCTTGCTGGAATCGCACTCATTCAACAGTTTATGAATGAAAACAAAATGGGTAATGCATTGGTTATTGATAATGAGAAGATGAAGGATTATTATGCTAACAATCCTTTGAAAACTTATGGCGGACACGAAATTGACGCTAAATCTTATAGTAATATGGTAGTGGCCAGTATTTTAGCTGAGGTTTCCACACTGCCTTTACTTGAGGGGCGTTCCGTTTTTGATAAAACAGAATTACTAACTACTCTTTCTACCCCAGGTTGGTTATCTATTTCAAAAAATACTGAAGTAGGTTCAGATGACAATCTGGAAAATAAAATTCATACGCTATATAAGAACAATGAAGTATTAGCTGATTATGAAGTAAACAATGCTTTGGCCGGTGCCATAGCAGTAATGTATCCTTCATCAAAAAATATATCCCCAAGGATTGCGGATGATGTTTACAAGTATTCTTCAGAGCTACTAGAAAGTAAAGTAAACTTATCTATTAGTACAAATAGTAAGGTTAATTCACTTACATTATATGGTCTATCTGTTCTTCCTGCTCCTTCAACCAGGGTCCATCAACTTAGAGAAGAAAAAGATCAATGGATCAAGATTGAAAATGAACAAGAAGAAGCAAAGAAACGCGCTGCAGCTACTTTAAATCTTAATGAATTTGATGATTTCTTTTCTGCAGGTAATAAAGTTTCAAGAAATAAGGGTACACTAAGTACCCTGGACGATGATTTCGGACCAAATAATCAAGAGGAAAAGAAATTAGTCACTGAATTAGATGATTTGGATCTAGATTTTTAATTACTCCCCCTTTAAGGGGGGCTTTTTTTTGTTGAAATCATTGGCAATAGAATCAATAACTTAGTGTTATCAAGGGATAGAGCATACATAAAGAAAAATCTATAATGCTAATCAGAACTTATACATTTATCTAGAATAATCCACAATAAATAAATAATAATTAATAAATACATGAGTGATTCAAATAAATTTGAAATTGATTACAATTATTGTAGTCATAATGTAATTGATTTCAAATTATTAATAATAAATAGCAAATCTAACAATAATAATTTTTCAAATCATCCACAATAAAAGTCAATAAATGTTGATATCGCTTGATTAATGGGGATTTATTAAGTATTATTGCAATAAGCAGTAACCTTGTTATAACAAGATTTATTAAAGGGGGAGAGTTCTTTGGAGGTCTCCGAAAAGATTGAACAATACAAAGAATTATTCATAAGTGATCCTCTGTATGAGGAAATCCGGCAAAGAGATTTAGAAGAAGAACTGTTTAAACCCTGCAAATTATTTGAACGTGTTATCTTCAAATCCACTTATTCAACAAAACAAGCAGCTGATTTACTGGAGATTCCAGGTAAAGAGCAAACATTGCTTAACTTCCTTAATCGCAATGATCTTAACGATTATATTGACATTGAGAGGCAAGGAAGTAGGGGTTTTTACAGATATAACTACATAACTTTATTTCAATTTAAGATGATCTTATTGCTTTCTGACCATCAACTATTACCCTCAGAAATTGCTGGTTTAATTGGTTCTCATGCTATCTTTTCTGAGCCCCGCAAAGTAAAGAGAAATAGCAATAGCAATGTAACCCAGTTGGCGCCAGAAAGGAATTTTGAAAACTTAATTCAACAAAGTAATTATCGTTTACTCTATAAGTTGGCCAAAAGAGACCTTGAGTTATGGGCTTCTGAGATGAGATTGATCACAAACCAAATTGAGAATATAGAATTAAATATTTCTATGTATGAAATGATTATCGAGGATATGTCTCACAGAGATACCGCATTAGCGAATAGCACTAGCAATGAAAATAAATCCTTTTGGTCCAAGCTTTTCGGTTCAAAAACAGATAACAACCCTGCGCCGCCTGCCCGGGACATGACAAAATTCCTTACTATGCTAGAAGATTTAAAGAAAAAGCATGAACGACTAATTAAAGAGAGAGCGGAACATGATGAGAAGAAACCTGAGTTAATTGAAGCTGAGCAAGAAGCAAGAAAAGTGCTATCAAATTTACAAGATCCTGCAGCTGCACCTCAACAGTTAATACACTCTAACCAAGAAAATCTAAGGTACAACATAATCGACTCAATAAATAGCAGTTCGAATGATGCGACGGAGGGTGAAAACCTATGATAACTAGTAAGCAAGTAAATCTAGCCGGTTGGGTTTTTATTGGATTGGCTGCAATCAATACGATTGTTTTTGCCGCGATACAAATTATTAAATAAGCTGTGATTTTAGCCTGGTGATCTAATCATCGGGCTTTTTTATATATGAAGTGGTTTTTGATTTTCTTTTTTACTTAAATCCCTTGCCGGCCATTTGTTTTTATAAACACAACCCTTATGTAGTTTTTTACATAAGGGTTGTATTTATAAAAACATTAAAAACCCGCCATTAAAATGAAAATATACCTATTTCAATTGTTTCCTTTAACCAGATAATGAGAAAAAAGAAAAGTATGGTACAATCGAGAAGAAAAAAAGGGAGGGAATTTTATGCCATATGGTTACGAGGAGTATAGGCTCTCTAAAGGGATTAGTCCCAATACAACCTATGTTGAGGTTAGATTAATAAAGAGTTTACTAGCATTCGTTAATCATAAATATAAAAGATCAGTGGAACCACGTGAAATCCTTCCTAGAGATATTAAAGAATTCCTTCTTGAGCAAAAAGCCCAGGGTTTGAAAGACAGTACAATTCTAAGAAAAATTGGTACGATCGCTAACTGGTATGATTACATGTGGAAAATAGGGAAAATTGAAATTGACTTTATGACTAAATTTTCCTTTCCAGAGAAGTTAGAAAGAAACGTAGAAGTAATTAATCTAAATTATAAGTATTTGCTAAAGAAGAAAAATGAAATCTTAGACTCCACCAGCTTGCTTCTGTATGCAAAAATGCTCTATATCCTATATTTGAGAGGGTTTAGAGTTAGAGATATTGTAAGAATTCAATTAGTTCACATAGAGGATAAAGGTGATTCCATTATTCTTCAGATACCTAAAAATAACGGCTGTACCCAGAAAGCAGTATTCTCTGACAAAGAGATACCAATAATATTAGAGTGTATTGAAAGATCTATCTTTAGAGGGACAGAATATTTACTTTCCTCTAAAAAGGGGAATAAGTATGTACCCCTTCAATTAGGCTCGTTAAAGGATTATTTGAATTCTATAAAAGAAATAATAGGGTTTTCATTTAGATCTGAGCAAGTAAGATTGGCGTATGCCCATTATTTATATACTTACGAGAATAAGAGAGTCGAAGACTTACAGGAAATATTGGGTATGCCGATTTCTTCAGCTTCGATTACTCTAAAAGAGGCTCTTGAACGTGTTAAACAAGTAGAATATAATAATTAGAAGAATATTATATAAGCGGAAATGGGAATACCCCACAGTTATCAAAGACCTTTCTTTGTTTAACTGTGGGGTTTTTAGTTTTTTATAATTAGAGAGGTGGTCATTATGACAGATAAAGAAAGAGAGCGATTGGAAGATATGATTATCGCGATACTCCTTTCACAGCCAAAAATACGACATGAAAAAAACGGCAGGAGCTTGTTTTTTAAATTGGATCAACGAAAAATAGTGATTTTTTTAGACTACCTGCAGCGTTTTAATATAAAGTCTCAATTTAATTTTGATTACGACTCTATGGAAGGCCAAATTTTCCCCTCAGTTATGCTTGAAAATGTGCTACGAAAATGGGTTTGCCATGAGCACATCCAGGTAGTGGATCCAATCTCTTTACGATTGAATGCCTATTATATATGGATTGGCCTATTTGCAAAGAAAACGCTTAATAGCGTTGCCATTCCGACTGATTTAGATATTGGTTTGCAGCATACTTTATCAAGACTATTCAGGGAACAATTTGAAACCGATTTAATTCCTGGTAACCTGATGCAGATTAAACCTTTTCGAAGGGTTATGCTAACCGCCATTAAAACAAATAGACCAATGGAAGAAAGCATGGAGTTAAGTTATCTGCTGCCGCATAAAGAAAAAGATGAAATAAAAACACTAGTAGCAGAATGGGAAGAGGAAAGGTCCAATTATGCCTTTTAAATCAAAGTTCTTAATCTGTATCTGCTTATTACATTCAACTCTATATTTAACTGCCTGCATGTCATCTCATATTGAAGAAGAGATCCAAAAGACTGAAACAGAAAAATCAGCATCCCATGATCAAGCAAAAGAAAAGGAGTCTTCACAGGACAAGGTAGAACTTTCTCCTGAACAAAAAAAGTCTTTGGAGGCTTTAGAAAAAAAGGATCTTGAAGAATCCTTATTTGAGAATGATTTAGATTTACGTAAAGAATTAGATAAAAACGTACCAGATGCCAAGCCTTCATTTACTGACCCTGAAGAATTTAGTCAGTATATCAGTTATGTATTTTTCGCTTACTATAAGGGGGATATGAAGCCAGAAGAATTTGCAAACCAATTTTTAAAATATGCTCACCCAGAATACATAGAACAGCTTCCTAATAATCGTGAAAATCAGATTGAGACCTTTAAAGTCCTTCAAGAAACTTATTTAGATCAGTTGCACTCAAGTATCAAAAACTACGTCATTACAGATATTGATTATCAAGAGCGGGTAGGGGAAGCAGCATTCTACCGTAAATTCATCTTGGAAAACGGAGAAGAAATGTATTCTATCACTATTTTGAAGCAGCAAGAGGATAAGACATGGAGATTGCTTGAAGATAGTCCCGCTCCACCATACGAAGTTGCTCCATTAATGGAGAAACAACAAAATAAAGCTGAGGAGAGATAACATGAATAGTTTTGACGAATTTCAGAGTCAAGTATGGAATCATTTAAAGCGGCAATTTGATCAGGACCCCGAATTTGTTGAAGAATTAGAATCACTAATTCATTTCTATGGACGTAAATTCCTATTGAAAGCTTCAGACCAGGAACAAAGAAACCTTATTGAATCTAAATTACCTGAATTGGTTAAAAGTCAATTCTTCCAGGGCTTTTACATCATGAGATCTATATTACTTGATGAAGAAACACATTTACCGGAAGATGTTTGGACTTCCCCTTTAGGAATAGTAAGAAATGAGATTCCTTTATTATTTGATAGTATTTTTAAAAACAACAATGACTGGATCCAAACAGAAATGGGCCAAACAATTGGAATGCAGCTGATACAAGGTTTTGATGGAGTGTACGATCTTATTCAACAAATGAGAAGGGATATATCGTTATTTGGAGCATATAAGGCCTTTATAGAAGATAGCCGATATAAACCAAATACCTCTCCAGAGAAGCTGCTATTGGGCGAACCATTTGATTTATGTTTCTTAAACCCTCAGGTCTACATGAAAACACAATTTCTAACAAGTGAGCAGGAAATATGGGATTTATATTTTTGGTCCTCCATGAATCATAGTGAAGGATGGGTCGGTTCTCTTCAGCTATCGAAGATTCCACTTGATGGCCAAGAAATGTACCTTCTTCAATTCTTAGCAGGTGAATCCCTTATCCTGGATGAAGTATATGAAATTCTAAATAAAGTAATTGGCCAGTTACCTTCTCAAGTAAAAGGGATGCTTCAAACAAGATTATGTCACGTAAAAGAGATGAATGTCCTAATTCCAAACTAGGATAGATAAATGCAAAAAAGACGGGCAGAAAGCTCGTCTTTTTTTATGTAGTCCATAATATTAAATTTCTAAGAACTCGTGAAAAATGTTTGCTCCTTGGCTATTGGTAATAGGATTAGGGATATTCATAGATGTAGTAGAGTAAATTAGGATCGGTAGACCGTCTGGATTTTTTACCGGCTTATACTTATAAAACCGCTGGCTTACGCCGCCTTTTGGACCAGTCAACTCCTGGTACCCAACCTTCGTAAAGAGCGACGGATAATGGTCTAAAATAGCGGCCCACGGCATCCCTATACCTAATATATGTTTAACAAGTTTTTTAGAAGCAATGTCCTCTAAGGCATTAATGGATCGGATTGTACTTGGCAGGTTATATAACTTATTTTGATCTTCTTTCGAAAATCCGCCAAATTTATCTGAATGAAAAGGAAAAAATTCTATAGTATGGAGAAACTCTATATCTTCTCCCAATAATCTTCGTACTTGATTTAATTTTTTTCCGCGCCAGTGTTTGTTTCGACCTCCATATTGCACATCATACTCGCGTTCCTTTTGGTGGAATATTTCCTTTGACCATTTCCCTGTATGACGCTCATATATTTGGTAATTGTGAAGAGCTATAGACTCTTCAAGGGTTTCTGCAGGAAAATGTTCTGCTACATTGATATTTGAGATAGGACCAGGATTTATTAAAGGCATTAGAATATCTTTGCTCATATCCTCATTCAAGTAACCATAGAACGGTTGAGGATAATAGTTTAATCTAAAATAATTTCGAACTTTCTTTGAAATACCCCTAAAATCATTATTATCTACTTCAAAAGGAGCTGATAAATCTTGCTTCTTGAATTCATCTTCCCAATACCTATACAAATCAGTGACTCCAGAAACCATAAATACACCACCTACTCTAATAGTGAGACATATTAATCCAAATTACCTATATATTTTATTACAATTTATCATTCAATTAAACTAAATCTTGGAAACAAATAAAAATCCGTCTTTTAAAAGACGGATTTTAGAATAAGAGAATCATTATCTCAATGACTCTGTGTATCTGTACTTCTCATATAACCACGCTTTGCATGGAAAAAAGTAATATGAGAACTTATTATTTTGTCCTCGATTAGCTGTGTAAGAACGTTCAAAACTGCAAGGGCAGCAAATTTATTGACAATGAGTCGCTGCGGCTCTGATGCTGTTAGCTCCGTACATGATAATTCACTTGGTCTAATTTCGTCTTGGTCGTTAAGGATATCCGGAAAGACTTCTGCTACAGGAGCCTGTTTAAAAAAGTTAAGATTAACCCCCGTGACGACTTGCCCGCTCCAACCACTATTTTGAAAGGCTGCTAGCTCCTCTTCATTCCATTGTTCTTTAGGCCTTTGTTGCCAATCTTTAGGAACAGTAGCGTTTTCGTTGCCTGCATCAATGTAAATACAAGTATTCAATTGTTTAAACAGATCATGCATGACTTTACGAGTAAAATTATTATCTACGGTTCCAATAATGATAGGTAGATAAAGAGTATTGTAACTCCTATCGCCTGTTTCAAGATATTCTACTGAAAAAAGATTTCTCAGGTCCTGTGTGGTTTCTATATATTTCTCGCTATATGAACCAATATCTAAGTCATATGCAGCGGAATAGCGACGAGCTAAAACATCAGCCTTTTTTAGGCCTACCTCATTGGGTAGAAAGAGTTGATTCCCTAAATTCTTCTCCTCAATTACATCTGGATCAGCGATGACATAAGCAGCGCGGATCTTAGAAGTGCTGAGGAGTTGAGCTATGTGTTGCACTAGGTATCCGCCCGTTCCGCCCGTTCCTAGCTGACATATTAAAGGATAAATCTCCTTATATTGATACCAATTTTGCTGCGCAGCAGATAATACATTCACTGTTTTACTCATTTTGACTCACCACCTCAATTTTATCCATATCGAATTCAGGCAAATTATAAAATGGCCACTCAAACACCGTTTCGGGATTTACTTCCTTATGACCATGAACCTCGGATATAAATTGGCGGAGAAATAACTGTGGAAAGTAATCTTGCGTTCTCCCTATTATCCCATAAAGCATTCCAGGCACTCTTTCAGACTCGTTATCTTGAAAAGAAGGGGTAGGGTGCATAAAGTGATGGGAATGAATCTCAAGCACTTTAAATGCGTCTCCTAAGCGTTCAACGATTCCTTGCCCTGTTTCAGTTACAGTCACCCAATATTTATGGACCTTCTGGTTTGGAATATCTAAAAAGAAACTCGCTGAATTAACATCATAGTAAATGTCTCCATGTACCTCTAGAGATAATTCACCATAAATACGGGCTATTGCAATAAAATCTCTTAGAAGAGAAAAAGGGATTTTCTTATTCAAGCTAAAAAGAGATTTAGAAAAAGCGCTATCTGTTGATAGCACTTCCTCCATACAATTTCCCTTCTTCTTTGCCTTCATAGTGATTACTAAAATGTTTTTTTCCTTTAGATAGATGATCTCTGTATGACTTGCAACAAGTTCTGGATAGTCTTTCTCCATTCTTTTTCTGAGCATTTCCGGTTCTAAAGGCTTTCGTTCTGGGTCAGATCCCTTCTTAGTAACGAGTAACCCTTCCGCAAGTTCTTCTGGTGTAAAATATGATGTAATTTCAATTGATTCACCATAATGCCGGATAATAGTTTCCTCATTCACCTCAAACTTAGCTTCTTCAGCCTTCTTTGCAGCAGCCTTCTGGTCACTTTCCTGTTTGGCCTTTTCAGAAGCTTCCTTAGCCTTTTGACGAAGTTCCTCTTGCTTTGCTTTCCTTTCTTCCTCGGCTTTTGTCCGACGTTCCTCTGCCTCTTTCTTTTTCTTTTCTTCATGCTCATCCACTAAATTAAACATTGAGAAGATATCTGTTTGTTTCATTTTTCATCACTCCATAAATTTTTTTTAGGTTAAAAAAGGTCTCCAAAAACTTTATTAGCAGGCATTAGCCATTCATCATCAAAAGGTTTGTTTTGAATATCATCAATTAACTTTTTGAACAGATGAATTCCCAGTGTGGTCCTAACTCCATGATCCTCATTGAAAGGAGCAGAAATAAACCAAAGGAATGCTCTTTCTAGGTTCACTAAAGAATTTATTTCTAGCCGCTCATTCTGTCCCCAGCAAACAATCCCATTTTCTTTACCAACATTCGGATAAGGAAATATAAATAAAGGGGTCTCATTATTGACCGGATTACCATTGTTTAGAACTGCATACAAACGCATTTCCTTAATCGTTAGAATTTCTTCGGATTTTACTACCAGGTACTGTACCACCATTCGGGGAAAACCGAGGGTATAAAATGTATCTGGTTCATTTCCATACCGAATATCCCATTGCTTCATAGGAATCTCCATCGTGACACGTTCACTTGTTTTTGAGGTATTCGCAGAGTATCGAATTGTTCCAACGGGAAGAGGAGGGGTACTGTTTTCATGTTGCCGCTCCCCATCTGCATCTAAAAAATTTTCTGGTTCATATTTCAATGCATGTAAGAGATCCTCTATCCTTAAATAAAACGGCCCTTTCCTTACTCCATTATCATTAATCTGATGAGCAAGTACGGGGTAAGTGGCATTTGTTGGACAATCGGACACTTCAAATTTCCATCTCATTAAATTACACTCTCCCTTTTTCTAGGTTTAATAGTTCAACTATTAGACTCAAAGCATCTGTATAATCAATGGGTCCATCATTTTCGTCTATAATCAGGACCATTCCTCTTTCAATCGGATAAATCTCTCCAAATCCGGAATACCAGGCTCCCATCGAATATCCACCAATAGACCAGGTTTCAAAAGTGTCTATTCGATCGTCTAAGATGACTAGGACGGCTACACAGTCAAGATAAGTAGACGAAGCTCCCGCCAGGTCAGTCCAGTATTTTTTGTCTTGTTCTACATCCTCATTGTCCGGAGGATAAAACTCATACTCTTCCACTAACTCATGAATAGCTATCGAGAAATTTTCCCAAATTGGATCAAAAGAAAAATCGTGAGTAACCTTATAATGGGTAAAATTCTTCATATCCACCCCAGAGTCATAAGCGATCTTTAATAAACCAAGATTATTAAGAGTTGTCTGCAGCATATAAAAATCATCTCTAGTTTCCATCAGTTCACCTCATATAAACGGAAAGGGAGAAGCGACTCGTAATTTAGGTGCTATTACCACCCTCGAGATTTTCCACCCCAAACTCAACATCCGACTATATGGATGATTAGGATCTATACTTATTTCTCCGTGCATATCCTCATCCGTAATTGCATTTTCCAACTCGTTATAAACGTCAATAACATCATCAAAAGAGAAGGCATCAAAGTTAATACCGCTTATATCCGGTCTATTGATAACCGTCATTAATACATAATTTTCATTTGACTCGTTTGAAACTTTATCAACCTTTTTTTCTTCCAGTACTCGGGAGAAATGATCAAAATTCAATTCCATATTTTCCAGTCCTCTCTATAAGAGAAGGAGCGTACAGTCAATACACACGCTCCCTCAATGATTAGTTTGATTGCAGTCTCACTGGCAAAATAAGTTGGAGTTCATTTATTTCCTCTGAAAGAGGCTGAATCACAAAAGGACTCATTCCTCCATTAAAACCAATTGATATACTTTTAGATTCAATGGATTTAAGAGCATCTAACACATATTTTGCAGAAAAACCAACTTCCAAGGATTCTCCCTCAAAGGATTCATAAGCAATTTCTCTTGAACCTTTGGCAGTATCTCCAAGTGCAGCCAGCTCTACGAATAAGCCATTAATGCTCAACATGACTATCCCTTCTCTGGAAATCGAGGACAGCATGTCAATTGAATCAAAAAACTCTTCTCGATTGATCACCAATTTCTGTTTAAATTCCTTTGGGATTAAACGCGAAGTATCTGGAAAGGTTCCATCTAGCAATCGCGTATAGTAAATGGTATGTCCATTTGCAAACGCAATGTTTAGTTCAGTCGGAAACACCAATACCTCTGTGGAAAAATCAAAGGATTTCAGCACTTGTTCGAGCTTTTTAGCATGTACAGTTACACTCATGGTTTCTTCGGAATGACCAGTCGTCACTTTCCCTAATCGATGGCTATCAGTCGCAACAAAATTATTCCCATCCTTACTAAATGACATATGTATGCCTTGTAAGATTGGCCTGAGTTCCGAGCTGCTGGCAGCAAATGACGTTTTGTTGACAATGTTGAAGAATTCCTTCCCCGAGAAGATGATAGGGTTAGAGGTTGATTCTACAGCTACCTTGGGATAGTCCTCAGCATCCATAACACCGAACTCTAGCCTTGTTTTCGTCGTCTCCTGGGACACAATGACCTTTTGATCTATAAGCTCAAAGGATATACTTCCCTTCATCTTTTTTGTTACATCGAAGCAATCCTTAGTAAAAACTGCGCTTCCTTCAGACTCAATGTTAACCGCGCCTTCGTCTAGCGGAACACGATGGATAATACTTTCGGTTCCATCACTGGCAGTAAACAGAAGGCAATCCGCCTTTGCCTGGACTAAAACTCCAGCTAAAATAGGAATGGAGCTTTTTGTATTTAATATTTTCTCTATTTTCTTTACGGTGTCTTGCAAACGATCTTTCTCCATTTTGAATTTCATGTATTAATTTCTCCTCTCATATTTACAAAAAAGTAATATGTTTGTTCATAAAAAAAACGATAAAAAAGAGGGGAGAAGTCCCTTCTATTTTATCGTTGTCTCTCATCTCAAACGGCCTGTTGGGAATTCCCTTCCGGTACCAATTCGAGAGTTTCTTCTGCTATTTGTTTACTCATTTTAAAGTAAAGTGAATGGATGCTTTCCAATTTAACCTTACAAGTAATCTGCGCATAATAAATCATGTCATCCTCATTTAACCCCAGCTTCCTACATTCGGTTACATAAAAATTAACCGGCAACAGAACCTGGTAAAGTTTTCTGAGCTCCTCTGTTGTAGCAGTACCAAAATTTATTGATTTTCCCTCATTTGCTTTTTTCAATAATGGGACTGGAAAACCATTTGGTATCTCTAAATACTCACAAAGCCGCTTAACCCGCTCCAAAACCATTTCCTTTTTCTGGTCTTCTGTTAAGTCTTGCTCTTGCTGGCTAGGCTTCCGATTGTTGTTTTTACTTTCTTGACTCTTTTTCTGCTCCGGTTTTTTCGTTCCTTTAGGGTCTTGCTGCTTTTGCATGGCAGCTGGTAAGGCCCAGTTAGGAAGGGTAGGAGGATTGAAGTAACCTTTTAATTGCTCCTGCTTACCGCTAATCTTAAATTTACCGAAAACACGATGTTCACCACTGTCCTGAAGCGGTACCCAAAACTTTGGGAGCCCATAGAGATATCTTCCAATCTTGAATTGGACAGCAGCTCGTTTCAGAGCATTAGAGTGACCGCCCTTTACTCCTTCAATATCACTGACCTCAGCTGCATCGGTTCGAGTAATCCACTCGTTGCCAATATAAATGGACAATCGGCATTGAAATGCCTCTTTACCTCCAACCTCGATCTTATCGAAGTGACTTTGCCAATGAGTTTTACACACATCATCAAGTCGATTCATTACCGAGCGCGAATCAATGTACGGTACCACTAAAAGCTGTGTTCCATTTTGTCCTCTTGATGCACTTTGAACCCTCCATTCAATTTCCTTAGGTTCAAACGGCTCAGCTAATGCCTCCAATAAAGTTTCTGGATTGACACTACAATTGCTTGTCATTAAAAAACACCCTTTCCCAAGATTTTGATTCCTCTCTCCTGTGTAAAAACACAAAAAAGGCCTCGGGCAATTTGTAATAAACAGAATAAAAAACTCTGTCATTCACAAAGAGCCCAAAGGCCTATAATGTATTCATTCACCGCACACTCAAAAAGTGGCTCATTAAACATAAAAGAGAAAAATCTAAATTTATTATAGCGTAATCTCCCAATATTAAAAAGAAAAATAGTAATCTTTTCATCCATATCCTGATTATGTTATATTTATTGGTATCACAATAATAAATATAAATGGAAAGCAAGTACTGCTCATACCCGTCGAATGAAACTTCGAATAGGTATGAGCTTTTTTACTTTCTAAGCACTTATATGAAGGGAAGAAATCAATTGATAACCAGATTAAAAGATGTTGAAATCAAGTCTGATTTAGATCGTCTAGTCCTTCTAATTAAACATTTGGGGATTAAACAATATGAATTTGCCAGGGAACTTGGTTATAGCGCTGTTTATGTTGAAAGCGTTATAAACGGACGCTCCCCTTTGACAGCAGCTTTTCATAAGAGAGTAGATTCTTATCTAAATCGAATAGAAACGGAGCGACAAACCTTTGCAGAAAAAGTGTCTAGTTTTTTTGACGAAGACTATCCAAACGATAAATGAAGTTGAATATGTTGAGTTAAAAAATTTCCTTCAAAAGTTAGATCTTGAATGCTGCTTCTTTGGACAAAGAGAGGAATATGAAACATGGTACGAGAGGGAAGGGGGAGATGAGATAGCCTTACTCATTTATGATGGGGAAGAGGACTATTTCAAATCTACGCTATATAAAAGGCACGAAGATGTATTCATACTCTGGCTGCATTCCGAAACGCCTACTAAAACCAATAGCAATCATATAAAAGAGTTTACATCCTTTATTGATTTATTTGATTTCCTTGAACTATCGTCAACAGGTGAATCAATACCTCCAGAGTTTAAGCAAAGAGTAATTGAAAAAAGAAAACCAAATCGAAACTCAAAAAATCCTGTTCATAGTGAACCCAGCAGCAAAGTTCCTAAACCGAAACAGCAGAAAAATGCCCTTCAAGAAAAGAAAGCGGAAAATCCCCCTAAAAATGTTGTTGTTTCGGCAGACACAAGTCATATGCAAAACAGAGAACAAGCTGAGAGGGAAAAACCCGCTAAAAAAGACGAAGAAGTAAGTCAAAATCAAGATGATTTGTACTACAAACGCTCACGAGATTTGCAAAAACAGTTATTCATTAATTACAAGAGAAATGAACATAAGATGATCGGCCTGTGGTCACCGGTTCATCGAACTGGAGTTACTTCGTTAACCATCAATTTTGCTTTCTTTTTATCAACACAGAGAATATACACTGCTGTTTTGGAGGGATTAACCGAGCATCATATGTTAAAAGATTGGCTCCTAAGATATACAAAGGTGCCAGAAAATTGGGTGAGTTTTTCTCAAGCCATTCATACAGATGGAGCAGCAGGCGATTCTGATTGGACCTATAAAGATGTGAAATTCCTTCCCCTGGATCAAAGCGATATTAAATTAAAGTGGAATGCTGCATCCCTTGAATCTTATATGACTACAACAAAAATTGTAGATGTTACCCTGGTTGATATGCCTACGGGGAAAATGTCTGATTACTCCTTACATTCACTTCAGTATTTAGATGAACTTTGGATATTAGCAGACGATGCATATCAAGAAACTCTATCCTGGAAGAGTTATATCGAAGACATTACTAAACACTTAAAAATCCCCATATATCTCATTTTTAATAAAACATATGAGTTTTCTCAAACGAAGCGGCTAGCCAAGGACTTATCAATTCCTTTATTAACTTCCTTACCAGCTATGCATCAAGAGGTAATGAAGAATTATTATGAAGCAGCACCCTTAATTTCTAATGAGAATGTTGTGAACCAATTGACAGTTCCATTTACAACATTGGCAAAGCACTTATTTGGAAAAGACTTTGAGGTGAAAATGATTAATTTAAATACATCTATGACAAAGAAATGGATGCGTTTTTTTAAACAGTTGAAATAGTCAATATTGTCATGGTACATTAAATCTATATTATTTCATTTGGATTTTTTGCCACTTAAGTGAGCGGTCATGAATAAAGCGGTCTCTTGGACTATGACGAGTGTTCCAAAAAAGGAACATTACTTTTCATTGTCTTTGGGCCGCTTTTTTCTTTTTTACAGAAAAGGAGGAGAAGGGTTTGAAAATGAAAGACATAAAAAAAGCATTAATGACTAATCAGATCCGCCTGGGAAAACACACATTCCTGCGAATGGAAAAGCGTGGTTACACAAGGAAAGATATTATTTCTTGTATTATGAGTGGGTCCATCGTAGAAAAGCAGACATATAACAAGAAGCCCCGAGTCCTAATTGAAGGAACAGACTTTGATCAACAGCCAATGGCTGCAGTTATTGGGTATGATGATCAGCTGGAAAGTCTTATGGTGATTACTGTTATGCCACCCTTATCCCACAAGTTTAAAAGAGTAATTTAAAAGTAAAAACAGAGAAAAGGTGTGTATGTAATGTCTAACTTGAGAAGAACAAAATTAAAGGACTGGTTTGAGTTTTATCGAGAAACTTGCCCGGTCTGTAACCACCGTGGTGGATGCATGATTAACAGTAAAGGTGACACTGTTGTTTGCATTAGACATGAAAGTGACATCCAGTTTTCAAAAAACTTTCCATCATGGATTCACCGATTGCGCGAAAAAAGAGAACGGATACCCGCTGAAGATGCCGCCGGTACTTTTATTGAAGGAAATGAAAAGGCAGCGGCTGAAGAGTTAAACAGGGTTTTCAAGGAACTTATCGATTGTACGACTTTGTCAGATGCTCATTATGACCATTTGTCTTCGCGCAAAATGCTTAAAGGAGAAATTACTTTAAGAGAGTATCGCTCGTTTCCAGCTAAACCGTGGAATGTTGTAAAAAGGATTTCAAAATCATTGCAGGTAGAGTCCTATAAAGGCATTCCAGGCTTTTATCAAACTAATTATGGCTGGTCCTTGTCAGGAAGGGAAGGAATCCTCATTCCTTATAGAAACCAGTTTAATGAGATTGTGGGCTTCCAAACACGAATTGACAACCCTCCGAATGATGTAGAGGTTTCAGTTGGTTCGATACCAGGTCTACAGGCCCGAGTCAAACAACAGCCAAATCTTGTTCAAATTATGGTGAGTGGTGAAATCATTGAAGAAGTGGAACTAACGCTCAATAAAAACCATATGGTTTGTTTTGAAAAGGGAATTGGATTCGTAAAATTGGTGAGAGGTCAACGTTATTTTTGGATATCCTCTGCAAATAAGAAAAATGGAACAGGTGCAGGGGATCCAATGCCCGTCCATGTTGCGGTACCAACCAAAGACTTAGCTAACTGGACTCCAGGAGTACTGCATAAAGCTCCATCCGTTTGGATAACAGAAGGAGCTTTAAAGGCCGATATTGCTGTTGAACATATCGAAAAAGTTTATAGCAAAGAAGAGCTCACCGAGATTGGTACCACTTTCTTGGCCATCGCGGGTGTAAATACATGGTCTAGTGTTATGCCTATCCTGAAAGAGATGGGAGTAGAGCGTGTAAATATTGCTTTTGATATGGACTCAATGGAGAATCCCCAGGTTGCTTATTATCTAAAGCAGTTAGCGCTCGCCTTAAAGTCTGAGGGATATGCTGCGAACCTAGCAGTCTGGTCCTCTATTGACGGAAAAGGGGTGGATGATACCCTTTCAAAAAAAAGGTTTCCTACTCTAAAAAAATTATTTTGAGTTCAGTAATAAGGAGAATGTTTTGTATGACATAAGAGGTATCGCATTCGAGGATAAAGTGATTAATATGTCCATGGAAACAAGTAACGAGAAGAGGCTATTGGCAATGTAGTACAAACTTATATTATTAAGGGGGTAGCGTCAGGAAAATGCGGATTTACAACGTTAAGCAAATTTTCCTGACGCTTACCCTGTTTTTAACAACGTTAAGAAAGTTTTAAGGGTCTTAAAGAATCTAACGAGACCATCTTCTCCGGACTAAAATGGTATTCCCCTAGTAAATTAATATGCTCCCAGCCTAAAGGAGACATATGGTGTAACAAATCCTCATTAAAATTCCCTAAACCCTTTTGGTATTCCACTGCTTTTGTCAGATGCAGCGTATTCCAAACACTAATGGCATTGATAATTATGTTTAATGCGGTAGCTCTTTGTAGTTGGTGCTGTATCGTTCGCTCCCGAAGTTCCCCTTGCTTCCCAAAGAAAATGGCTCTTGCGAGACCATTCATTGCTTCTCCTTTATTTAAGCCTTTTTGAATCTTTCTTCTCAAAGATTCACTAGCAAGGTAATTAAGAATAAAAATAGTTTTTTCGATTCTTCCCATTTCACGTAAAGCTGTGGCTAAACTATTTTGTCTAGAGTAGGAGCCAAGTTTCCCCATAATAAGTGATGCCGATACCGTTCCTTCTCTTATAGAATGAGCTAATCGTAAGACATCTTCATAATTTTCTTTAATGATCTTGATATTTATTTGGCCACGTAAAATAGACTCTAATTTTGGATACTTGCTTGCCTTTTCTAATGTAAACAGCTTTGAATCTGACAAATCTCTTATTCTTGGTGCAAACTTAAAACCTAAAAGGTGAGTTAATCCAAAAATTTGATCAGTATAGCCAGCAGTGTCTGTAAAATGCTCTTCTATATTTAAGTCGGTTTCATGATGCAATAATCCATCTAGGACATGAATTGCATCTCTTGAATTGGTATGAATAATTTTTGTGTAATACGATGAGAACTGATCGCTGGTAAATCGGTAGATTGTTGTACCTTTTCCGGAACCGTAATGCGGATTTGCGTCTGAGTGTAAAGATGAAACGCCTACCTGCATTCTCATTCCATCTGACGAAGAAGTTGTACCGTCACCCCAATAGGAAGATAAGTCTAGCTTGTGATGAAAGTTTACTAATACAGCTTGTGCTTTGCTCATGGCATCTTCATGCATTCTCCATTGAGATACATTGGCAAGTTGTTTATATGTAAGGTCAGGCGTTGCTTCAGCCATCTTACTTAAACCAATATTCAATCCCATTCCTAATAGGGCAGCCATGATGATTACCGTTTCTTCTTTATCTGGTTTACGGTTATTTGAGGCGTGAGTAAATTGTTCATGAAATCCAGTTATATGAGCAACATCCATGAGTAAATCGGTTAATTTTATCCTTGGAAGCATCTGATAAAGGCTAGCACTAAATTTTTTAGCTTCCTCTGGAATATCCTTCTCCAACCGTGCAATTGAAAGCTTTCCTTTTTCAAGCGAAACTCCCTCTAGTTTATTCCAATTGTTAGATAACCATTTTAGCTTCTCATTAAGGCTATTGGTCCTTTCTTGGATGTAGTCTTCGAACGATAAGCTAACTGATAATCGTGTACGGTCTTTGTCTTGGTTCCATGTATCTTGTGAAAACAAATATTCCTCAAAATCTCTATATTGTCTACTGCCTGAGATAGACACATCACCGGCTCGAACATGCTCTCTCAATTCCGTTAAAACAGCCATTTCATAATAGTGCCGATTGAT
Source organism: Bacillus sp. MMSF_3328 (assembly GCF_030733525.1). NCBI lineage: Bacteria > Bacillati > Bacillota > Bacilli > Caryophanales > Bacillaceae > Bacillus > Bacillus sp. MMSF_3328. The sequence continues at coordinate 117,001 of NZ_JASHIV010000013.1, forward strand.
TGTACCGTCTTCTTCATATAAATGCCTTTTCCAACGATTTGAAACAAAATCTACAGGTGCTGCTGCAGGGACTTTTCGCTTTCCAGAATCGTTCAGACCTCGTATAATCTCAACCGCCTGCAAAAGTGGTTCGTTTGACTTTGTTGAACGAAAATCTAGAACCTTCAATAGTGTCGGTGTATACTTTCGAAGGGAATAAAAGCGCTTTTGGAGTAAATCTAGATAATCATAATCCACAGGTCGGGCTAGTTCTTGAGCTTCTTCTACTGAAGTGACAAAGGAATTCCATTCAATGACAGACTCTAAAACCTCAAAGACATCTAATCCTTCCGTTTTAGCTTTTATTAATGCTTGTCCTATGCTAGAAAAGTGTATGACTTTTTCATTTACCTTTTTACCATTTCTTTTCTGAATTTCTTCTTGAGCCTTTCGTCCTTTTGACAGCAAGCTTAGTATTTGTCTATCATGAATTTCAAAAGCCTTATCTGTTAACTCCTCAGTAAGTTTCAATAAATATACGGTTAGAATTGTATAACGTTTGTTTTCTTGAAAGTCACGAAAAGCATAAGGTTCATATCTTGAACCTAATCGAGAAAACTGTAAAAAGCGATTCCGGTGTAAATGATTAAGCTTAGCGCTTCCGAGTTCCATTCCTCGAATATATTCAAGTCTTTCTATTACTTTTAAAAATGTCTCAGGAGAAGGATGACCTGGTGACTCCTTTAACCAACCCAAAATTGTTTTATTGGTTTCAGATCGATGCTGAGATGTAATGATTTCTTCAAGCTTTTCTTTTTGATCATTTGTTAGAGATTGACTCACGGTATTAAATATCTTCTTTTCGGCCATTGCACGAGCTTCCCATACCATCCTTTCGAGTGTTGTAATAGCAGGAAGTATAACTCTATTCTTTCTCAAAAAATCTATGCTCTCATGTAGTAAATGAATGGCATCTCCATTTTCTAATGCTAATTGATAAAGGTGTTTAAATGTCATTCGATATTCTTTTAGAGTGAATGTTATAAAACCATATTCGTTCCGAATCTCTTTCATGTGATCCCACAATGTATTTTCTCTTTGAGGATAAAGACCAAGTGAAGAAGGATCTGCATTGATCTGTTTTGCTATGTATCGCAAAACCGAATCAGGCATGTTTTTAATGTGTGTATATGACCAGCCTGGATATCGAAGAACAGCTAATTGCACTGCGAACCCTAATCGATTTTCTACTCTGCGTCTTTTATTAATAACTGCCAAGTCATGATTAGAAAAAGTATAGTAGGTTCCTTCAATCAAATCTTCTTCCGGAATCTCCATTAGAAGATTCCTTTGATCCGTTGTAAGTAATTCTCTTCCTCTTGCCATTTTCATCAGGTATCAACTCGTTTCAATATAATATTCAATCAATTATGATAATTATATATCAATAGAGTGTACTCTATTGATACAAGTATAGTAGACTGATAAAATCATAGTTAAGAGTGTCTCATAAGACTTGTCTCAAAAACGAGGTGAAATTTTGCAGAAAATCGGTTATGTACGCGTCAGTTCGACTAGCCAAAATCCTTCAAGGCAATTTCGGCAATTGAACGAAATTGGAATGGATATTATTTATGAAGAAAAAATTTCAGGAGCCACAAAAGATCGTGAACAACTTCAAAAAATGTTAGAGGATTTACAGGAAGGTGACATTATTTATGTTACAGATTTAACTCGGATCACTCGAAGTACGCAAGATTTATTTGAATTGATTGATTTAATACGAAATAAAAAGGCAAGCTTAAAATCACTTAAGGATACATGGCTAGATTTATCAGAAGATAATCCATATAGCCAATTCTTAATTACGGTAATGGCTGGTGTTAACCAATTAGAGCGAGACCTTATTCGTATGCGTCAGCGTGAAGGAATTGAGCTCGCAATGAAAGAAGGGAAGTTTAAAGGACGGTTAAAGAAATATCATAAAAATCACGCAGGAATGAATTATGCAGTAAAGCTATATAAAGAAGGAAATATGACTGTAAATCAAATTTGTGAAATTACAAATGTATCTAGAGCTTCTTTATATAGAAAGCTATCGGAAGGAAAAAAATAAGCATTCATTACTTATATTAAAAATTTCCGGGGATTGTGAAACAACGTACCTAACCAAGCAGGCTATTTCTATAAGGAAGTATCAATATTTGTTTATCTAACTAGGCACGATCATCAAAGGGTTCCGAGTACATTTTAACGGAGATATACGCTAAACTCAGATTTAAAGCAAGGCTGTATTTTTCGAGAACACTTTTAAAAAACAACCTTAGTCACAAAGGAAGGTTGTTTTTATAAAGTCATGGTCTAATTAAAACAATTGCTGTCCCAAGAGCATACTTGGGACTGAAAAGGCACCAGCAGGTGGTAAAACATTAGTATATATGGGAGGTCCCAAACGGGTTGTAAAGGTTGTAGCAATCCAATTTCCGTATTCACCAGCCAGCAAAGAGGGAGGTTTCATTATAAACCGTCCACTTAAAATGAAATGCCGAATGCTTATAGCGGTCTCATCAAATATTGTCAAGTTGCCAAAAAAGGAGGCATATGGTGAATCGAAACTTATTTGTTTAGAGCTTTCGTCCCAATACCCATTAATCGGAATAGGTATACCACGAAAATTAACTGTACCTACTACTTTGTTGTCTACAATGGAATCAATGGTAAGTATACCTCTAATAATGGATCTCCCCGCAATAGAAGCATCAATCCCCCATACGGATGGAAAGGGGATACTAACTTTGGCTGTCTTTGGAATTTTCAAAATTAACCTCTCCTTGATTATTTTATGTATGGATTGAGTTGTATTTAATCATAATCCTGTAGTAATGATACAGTATATGCACAGAGAATCACTTAGGTGTTTTGTTAAGAAAGAAGCATCAATAATCAATCAGCCTACTGTCTAGATGAACAAGAGTTTGCCTGACCCACGAAAAATATGGAACATTAATTGCTGCTCATACATATGGTCTCGCATTTGGAAAATTTCTTAGCTTTAAAATAAATCATCTGATTCAATGAAATGTAATGCCTATCATCACCTATTTTTATATGTATCTCAGACGAATTCCTATACCTCCGTTACTCTTCGATCATATTTTATTTGTACGAGGTGGTGTAAAATGTTTAAATTATATTTAGATCCTGGTCACAGGAGAATGGACCCAGGAGCTATTGGCAATGGGATGCAGGAAAAAGAAATTACCTTAAATATTTCCCATAGCATCCGAAATCTCTTGGAAAACCATTATGAAGGCCTGCAAATTAAAATGAGTAGAACAGCAGATATTACGCGCAGCTTGAAAGAACGTACAGATGATGCGAATGCTTTCGGTACGGGGGCCAAAGGATGGATTTGTGGAAGAAGTGGGAGTCAATGTGGCGTTAATTCGGAAACGAATCAAATCAACCAGCATGGTTTATGAAACGAAAAAAGTAGGCGTTCGCACGAAAACAACCGTTGCAATTCTTTACATGCGTGACATTGTTGGTCCTAAGATTGTTCAAGATGTAAAGAATAAATTAGATGATCTTCACATTGACGGAGCGTTTAGCGCCACTCAGCTAGAAGAATTAATGGAACCGACAAAAGCATTGTTTCCTTTGATGGGGTATACAGGCAGAGCAGACTTTACCGTGAACTGTATGCTCAATGGGCGTGTAGCGTTGATTGCGCCTGCCAATTTATTTTTGCTTGTGAAAGCACCCGAAGATATCCACTTTACTGCTTTGGCAGCTACATTTGGTCAAACGCTTCGTTTACTTGGCTTGTCCGTATCGCTACTGCTTCCTGCATTTTTTGTTGCCATTCTTTCCTATCATCAAGATCAGCTGCCCTATTATCTACTTGCCACTTTGGGGATTAACCGGTTGGGAATCCCTTTTGATGTGGCAGTTGAAATGTTTATTGCACTTCTCTTCTTAGAAATCCTGCGGGAAGCTGGTATCCGATTGCCTTCTGCGGTCGGCTCCACGGTAACGGTTGTAGGAGGACTTATCCTGGGGGATGCGGCCATTCGTGCTGGATTCTTATCCCCAGGTATCGTTGTCATCGGAGCAATTACACAAATCTTTGGTTCAACTTTATCGAGCCTATCATTGGCTGGAACGATTAGTACCTTACGCTTTTTTCTTTTCATTCTGTCTGCCACGCTTGGCATTTATGGCTTCTTTCTTGGATTATTTATTGTGCTCAGCCATTTAGCCTCATTGCGTTCATGCGGCTTGCCTTACTTGGCCCCAATATCACCTCCATTTAAAGACTTGGCCAACGCTTTGTTTCGATTACCTTGGCCATGGCGAAACACTCGACCGGACATGTTGAAGACACGAGATTCTACAAGGCAAGGGGACAGGCATAAATGAGGAGATATAAAAGTATGGTTGCACTTTTCCTTCTTCTCACCCTTACCGGTTGCTGGAGCAGATATGAAGTGCAAAACATGAACTATGCTACGGCTGTTGGAATAGACTATGTCGATGGCCAATACACCTTGTATGTGCAATTGCTTGATTTCTCGACAGTGGCCAAGCTGGAGGGACAGCAAAAAGCGGAGCAGCCCCCGGTTTGGGTGGGCAAAGGCGAAGGTTCCTCGTTTACGGAGGCGGCAAATGATTTGTACAGTACATCACAACAACGCTTAAACTTGGGACAAATCTCTGCCATTTTGTTCAGCGAGAGATTGATGAAGGAAAACAAAGTCGGAGAAGTGCTGGAATTGATCAACCGTTATCGTGAAATAAGGTACTTGGCCTGGCTGTTTAGCACAAGAGAGCCGCCTGAAGAAATCTTGCTGGCAACCCCATTTTTTAGATTTTCGCCAAATGCATCCATTCTTCACAATCCCGAGCAAAATTTCAGACAGCGTTCTATCCTTGCTCCGGTCCGCCTGCAACAATTTGTACTGGACTCAAACGAAAAGGCCAGAACCAGTTATATACCGGAATTATCGCTTCGCAAAGGTCAATGGCAGGAAAGTAATAAACCAAAAGAGCTGCTTAGATATTCTGGCATACATGTATATGATCTACGCAATTATTATGGACGAATGGATCTTAAGGATTTGTCGGGAATGCCCTGGCTAAGTACTCACACGATCCGAGTACCTCTTGATTTGTTTGCCGAAGAAAAGCTTGCGGCTGTTCTTGTCGCAGAAAAACCCAAATATGAAGTGACTCCTATTGTGAAATTGAACAAGGCGTATTTCGATATTTCAGTAAAAGTAAAGGCAGGGATCAATGAATTGCATACGGACCTTACCGAAAAGGAACTCACACAAATGGCTCAGGAAAAAATAGAGGAGCAAATCCGCAAAACGTATCAAACTGCTTTTAAAGAGGGTATAGATATTTACAATTTGGGCGAATCTTTGTATCGCAAACATCCACATCAATGGAAGAGCATAGCCACAGGAAAACAGCAACTCGTTTTAAACCAAGATTCCCTGCGCCATGTAAAGGTTGAGGTGAATATTGTTTACCCTGGAGGATATAAATTACATGAACATGGTGAATCCACCTCGTGATTCTGGCAAGTGAAATTATTAACTCACCTTGCTTCTTCTGCTTAGCGTTGGGGAAGCAAGGTTTTTGTTTCCCAAAAAATAGTTTAACGTTGTAAATCCGTATTTTCCTGACGGAACCCCTTCAGGTTTTTATCAAGTTCCTCAGCTTACCTGCTCTTTATCTGTTTGTTAAGAACGTTTTAAAAATGCCTTTATACTTTTAACACCGGCCTTGTTTGCAAAGGAAATTTATACTTGCAGAATGCAACATATTTATCCGTTTGGAAAGAAAACAAAATTTATTTTGTTAAATGAGACAAATGCCTAGTCTAGGGACATAAGTGAAACATACCATAGAATTGTAAATTGGTTTTAAAAGGTATTTAACCTCATTTTACACGCGATATTGCTTCTTTTTTTAGAAGTGAAAAAATTTAAAAAGGGTGATAAAAAAATGGAAGCCCAAACGGAAAACTATAAATATTTATTGGGATGGTGTACCGACATTTATGTTCATTGGGAAAGTGTGAAACCGAAGTTCTCAAAACTCTTTGACTTAAGAACTTTAGAGGAATGGGAAGAGACATGGCGTAATTTAATGAGTAAATTACAAAAAAATTTAACAGTAGACTCTGAGGACTTTGAGTCAGCTACAAGTCTGTATGAACAGTGGGAGGTGCTATACAAAGAAGCACATCCAAATCTAGAGGGTAATGAATCCGATGAGAGAGAAAATTCGGATCAGGATTTGAAAAGTGAAACATTAATGGCAATAAAGCCTTTTGTTGATTATGGTCTAAAAGAAGTTGCTCTTACTTCCTATAAACATGCGCTAACTGAAATTGCCGCAATGGCCTACCTTCTGGGAAAAGGCTTTGATCAACAAACAGCTTATAAAACCGTTGAATCTTGGGAAGTAAATGAAATGTTCGAAACCGAATATGGAAGATTCAAAATGAATAAATATTAAAATAATTTATTAGACTTTCTTTCTTTTTTTAACACTCTGATGTATAGATAGAAATTAAACTTTAAACTCTTGTATTTATGATTATTACGAAACGAGGAATCAACTTTTGCAAACTGCACAGAAACTCATGGTTAGTATACCTTTTCCATCAAAATGGGGTATTTCGGCTTCTATAGCCGGTCGACCCATTATTTGGGGAGTACTCATCATTAATTCTATTACAGGTAATAATAAAGTATCTGGTACAATTAATTTTCGTGGTACACCTATTCAAATTAATGGGTATTGGGAAGAAAACACCAAACAAATAAGTTTTGATTCACCATATGCCTCATTTTTTGGTAACTTAATTATATTTGATGATCCCTCGATTAGAATTCGTCATTTCGTTTTAAGTGGACGGTTTATTATGAAACCTCCCTCTTTGCTTGCAGGTGAGTACGGAACTTGGATTGCTACAACTGATACAGCACTCACTGAACCTCCTATATATCAGATCGGCGTTCCTCCTGCCGGAGGCTTTTTAACATCAGATATCCTGTACTAAATCACTACCCTCCCGTTACACTATGGTAAGATATCTTTATATATATCACATATATTAGGCGCACTAGTCCGTTAATCCACTTGAATAAATTATTTTTGTGTCACCCCGAATAATACTCTTTTTTAGATTATGGTAATGGTTTCACATCAACCGGTTTTTAAATAGTATTTAGGAATGGATTCATTTTGACAATCGATTGTCCCCTTATCCATAAAGCCGATTATTTCTCGTAAGTTGAGGAAAAATCGGCTTTATTCATGACGAATTATGCTTAGCGTATGTTTTAAGCGCTTTTTGTTGGTGGGATCCCTTATATATAAAATAGCCTTATAATCAAAACGGTTGCTATATTTCATTGCTAAAAACTTTTATTGATTCCAAATTCTCTTTAAATCCAATGGAACGAATACCTTATTCCCATGTATCTCCCTATGTATGATAGGATTTGAAAAGCATTGATCTAAACTTAACCCTTCTTTTTTATGCCTAGCTCTTATAAAGTCTTCGGGTAATCGCATAACACTTGCTCCTTTTATATTTTTTATAAAACAACTCTTGGTAAGAAAGCTTAGTTTTTATTCGCTCTCTGTAATATACCAAGAATGTTGCGACATAAAGCTTAGAATTGTAATTTTTACGAACGTGTGCTTCAGTTATTTTTTTTTATGAGACTGGGCTTGTTTGTTTTGTTGTCTTACTTGTTGTTCATTATTTTTGCTTGTAAACTCATTTCCTTATTGTTTTTGTGCTCCTTGCGTACTGCCTTGGGAAGCTTGGCTTCCATCTTGGGCTTATTGCGGTTCTTCTTGTTCGATTTGTTGAACGCGTGGTTCAACGCTGTGTAGAACGGATTGAGTGTGTAGCCTCTTGGTAAAGCTGCTTAGCTTGTTGATTGCAAATGTTTCGAAGCTAGCCCTGTCTTTACGTCATTTTTTACTGTTATAAATAACGCCGCCTTTAATTTTTACTTTATTAGAATGATGTATAAGAATATTTTTTATAACTTCCAATTTTATCCTGATTTTAAATGACCAAAAACCCACAGTTATGTAATTATATGCCCAATAAGAGAGAACGTGTCGATTTATTTTTTAGAGTCAAGAACTCTATCCCCAACATGAGAAGCGTCCACAATCCGATGGCATATAAAAAGTGAAAAATCCCTACCTTATTTTCATAAATGGTATTTCCTAAAAAATCTCCAAGCACTAATACAAAAACTAAGTGAAACGGGGTTAACTGAGAGATTGATGTTCTACCGGTTATGATAATGATAAAAAATAAGGTGACAAAACCTACTATGACTTTGATTGTCAGTAAACCCAAAAAACTTCACCCAAAATTTATTCCTCCATTTTATATTTCACTCGATTTCAAAAATCCTCATGTTTTAAAATATTTATATTACAACATGTAAGCTAATTAAAATCAGAAAGATAAATAATACCGGTTTTTTCAACTTATAATAATGGAGAAAGCACGCGAGCACCCTGTTCAACAATGCGCTCGGTCAGGGATCGTTGCAACAAGTCTTCAATTCTTAATGGTAAGAATCAGTAAGATCCCTCTCGAACTGCTCTGTGAGTTCCCTTGCCACATCAGCACTGTACACGACTTGACACACCTCATAATTCAGGCGAAAACTTCTCATATCATAGTTTGCTGAGCCTAC